>JAKAMT010000044.1 GCA_021812705.1 Bacteroidota bacterium
TAAATATCATAGCTGTTGAAAATGGGCCATACATATTTGCCGCCGGCAAACATTTTAGATTCAGGGCATTTATCGCCCGCAGCATGAGTAGAGGCGTAAATAATCGAACCGTCTTTAAGAAAGTAGCTGCAGGTTGTTCTTCCTTTGCCAGTGGAAACCAGAGAGTAAACGTCTCCGTTTTGAAGGGGCTTTCCATCGGCGTTAAATTTAAATATCTGGTCGCACGGTTGTGAATTTATTTTATTCCAGTCGCTTTGAAAAGTCAACTGTTTATCATCAAAGCTCCAGTATGCTTCTGCATTATTGCCGCCGAATGTCAATTGACGGATATTTCTTAAATGGCTTTCACCTGTAAATCTGAGAGTATCATTTTCCGGCAGGTAACTTTTTTTCTCGGACGCACCCGAGAAGAGCAGAAAAACTACAAATACGGATAAAAAAAACGCTCCGGCTTTAATCTGCTTAAACCAAGATCTATTTTCCATTTATAAACTTTCTAAAGTTTAACTGACGTTTATAACTTTTTTATTTTTTCTTGAAATAAGATAAATACCCAGTATTATAAGCGGAATGCTCAGCAATTGTCCCATATTTAAAAACATTCCGGCTTCAAACGGGGACTGATTTTCTTTTAAGAATTCCACAAAGAATCTGAATGTAAAAACGGAAACGAGAAATATTCCAAAGAGCAATCCTTCTTTAAATTTGCCATTGCTTTTGAAATAATATGCGAAAAGCGAGATGAAGATAATAAGGTAAGCTATAGATTCGTACAACTGAGCCGGATGGCGGGGAATCATATCTTCCGAAACAAAAATAAAACCCCATTTAGAATTAGTCGGTTTTCCTATAATTTCAGAATTAAAAAGGTTTCCCATCCGTATGAAAAATCCGGCCAAAGCGACGGTGATAACAACTCTGTCAAAGATCCACAGATAGCCCATCCCTTTCCGGTTCTTGACATAAATGTAGAGAGCTATCATTATACCGATGGCCGCGCCATGGCTGGCTAAGCCGCCTTTCCAGATCTGCAGAATTTCTATCGGCCGGCTCAGGTAATAGGATGGATTGTAGAACAAGCAATGCCCGAGTCGTGCCCCGAGAACGGTGCCTAGAATCATGACCCAGACCAAATCATTAAGATCTTTTTCGCTCTTATTTTCTTTGCTAAAGATCACCAACATGATCTGATAGCCAATCAAAAATGAGAGCGCAAAAAATAAACCGTACCAGCGAATGGTAACGGGACCTATAGAAAATATGTCAGGACTAACATCCCAGTATATCACGAAGGACCTTTAATTTTCTTTATAAAAATAATGGGCTCCAATGATAAAGCCCGGTAATGTTAATTTGGTTAATCCAGCTCTCATGACAAATTTACATAATAGCATTCAAATAAACCAACTAAACAAATTAAGATGTAAAATATTAGGGATATGTTGATTTGTTCGAATAATATCCTTTATTTTTAAAGGAAATAGTTTATATTTCATACAATTAATCATTTAAATTTCTGTAGGGATCACCGGTTTTTTATACTTATCTGACGTTCCTGGTTGCAGTTTAATATTTCAGCGGAATCCTATAAAAGATGAATTCAGACCAGCTTTTAGAATCGCTTCTAAATCCCGCTAATCCGATCTATATTTCCATTTTTATAGTGGGGCTCATTGTTGGTCTCATATATGCCGTGAATAAGTATCTAATAAATCCATCAATTTCCAAGTACCAGGCAGAAAAAGAAAATATAGAACTACAGTCGGCTCAGCTTATGGCTCTATTCGCCAAACTGAACCCGGATCCGATGATTCGGATTAATTCGGATGGAGAGATTATTGAGCTGAATGAAGCGGCGGAAGTACTGGCCGGCTCAACGGGAATAAAAGGAGAAAATATTAATAAAGTTTTTCCCTTTATGGATTTTAAAATAAACGATGAAGCTCTCTTTAACACTACCAAAACTATCACTCATCAGTTGAACAATAAATTTTACTCTATCCTCCTAAGAAGCGAACCGAGCATGGGAATTACGCAGATTTATTTTCATGATATAACTTCTATAAAGTCTTATGAAAAAAAACTACTCGAATCCGAAAAAAAATCGAGAGAGCTTTCAGAACATCTTCAGACACTTATTGAAAAAGAGAGGGAGAGGCTGGCAAAAGGTCTTCACGACGGGGTAGGTCAAAGTTTGTCACTGCTCAGAATTAAAATATTAAAATTGTTCGGCATGGAAGAGTATGCTGCCCACAAAGAAAGATATAATGAGATAATTGAGACATTGGAAGAAGCAATAATTGAGTTAAAAAATACATCTTACGATCTGAAGCCGAGAATGCTTGAAGAGATGGGGCTTGGTTTTGCTTTAAAATTTCTGGCGGATAAAGTATCCACCGAATTGGGGATACACGGCGAGGTAAACGTTATTGGGGAAGATGTGAGGCTTGAGGGCAAACTGGAAATCTATCTTTATAGAATTGCCCAGGAAGCAATAAATAATATCACAAAATATTCCAACGCTTCAAACTTCAGCATACAATTGATATTTCAGAACAGATATATAAGAATGATCATATCTGATGACGGAGACGGATTTAATATCGATGAGATTTATAAAAGGAAAGCGCCTCTCCATGGAATGGGCTTGATAAACATGAGAGAAAGAGTGGAAACTTATCGGGGTCAATTTAAAATAGAGTCTTCTCCAGAAAACGGAACAATGATAATAGTAGAAATACCATTGGAAAAAGAATTACTATGGCAGCGCAAAAACCAATACGCGTAATAATTGCGGATGACCACAAGCTATTCCGCAGCGGA
Organism: Bacteroidota bacterium; assembly: GCA_021812705.1. Lineage (GTDB taxonomy): Bacteria > Bacteroidota > Ignavibacteria > Ignavibacteriales > Melioribacteraceae > Fen-1258. The sequence continues at coordinate 2,824 of JAKAMT010000044.1, forward strand.
ATCATTTCCCTTCTGGAAGATGTGGAGGAAGTTTTAATAGTCGCGGAAGTGGAATCCGGAACAGAGTTAATAGAGAAATATGTGGCACTCACTCCGGACATAATATTAGTCGACATCTCCATGCCCGGCATGGGTGGCATTGAGGCAATTAAAATTCTGCGCAAAAAGTTTAAAGACATAAAAGCGCTTATTCTATCCATGTACGACAGCGAAGAATACGTCTATTATGCAATGAAGAGCGGTGCAAGGGGAATGCTGAGCAAAAATACGCTTAAAGGAGAATTAGTTCATGCCTTAAAAACTGTCTATTCAGGAGCCCGCTATTATGGAGTTAATCTGAGCGAGGCAAAAATTGCGGAACTCGAAAAAAAATACAGACAGATTGTCTCTCCTGAAATTAATCCTGAAGCGGAGCTTACCAGCCGGGACAAAATGATTTTAGAGTATATAAGCATGGGGTTAACCAGCGTTGAGATGGCGGCCAAGATGGATGTCAGCAAAAAGACGATAGACTATTACAGGGCGCGTCTGATGCAGACTCTTAAGATTAAAACCGCGCCGGAACTTATCTCGTATGCAGTCAGATATTCTCTTATGAATCGTCTGTTTGAGGAATAGATTATTCATATCTCATCGATTTATTTTTTTCGAAACAAATAGTGGTGTAATATTTCTTGAACGTTTGTAATCAGAGATAATTAGGATTTTTAAAGTTATGCAGGTTCCCCTTACTTTTTACATTTTTGTAGTTTCTATGTTCTTATGGATATTTCCTATTGCGAGGCAATATAAATCAGAATTATTTTTCTATTTTTTAGTGTTGGGATTGATGGACCCGGTAATGTTAATAGTCTACTCAATTATTCCTGATTTCCCCATACGATTTTTTGCTGGATTATTACTTTTGCTCGCAGTAATGATTTGCATAAATGGAAAAAAATCTTTGTTAACGTTCACACTTTTTTTTATTCTCTTTGTCTTAATATTTTTATTAAATCCGTTGAAAATTTCTCCGATTATTTTCATCATTATTCATTTTGTTATTATTTACTTCTTTTTTAAAAGAACTATAATGTTTTCGGCGGCAAATGGAAAATTGAATCTGTTTCATATTTTTTTACTCTTAGAGGAAATATCTATAGTACTCAAAGCAATTTTCGTTTTATTTTACAATGTGCAAGCTTTTCCTTCCTTTTACATAACAAGCATTTTCGAATACTTTTTTGCGTTATTTTTCTCGTTCTATAGAGAAGATGACGAGAGAGTTCAGATTAAATTAGGAGACCGATGACTTTATTTTTCAACAATTATATGAATTAATTTTTACCAAAAGCATTTTCATTAACAATAAGAATATTGATGAAAATATATTTTATTATTTCATTTATATCTATGTTTCTCTGGATATTTCCGTTTGTGAGGCAATATAAAACTGATTTATTCTGGTACTTTTTTGCACTCGGACTAGCTGACCCAATTAGTTTTATTAGCTATTCAGTAAATCCAAAGATTCCCGGCTATGTCATAACAAATTTATTTTTGTTATTTAGTTTAGTGTACAAAACAAAAAACAAACGCGATATCATTGCTTTTATTATTTTTTCTTTAATAATCCTGGCTATTCATTTTGCCAACCCTCGATCGCCTTACCCTCTAAAAGTGATACTAATTCATTCAGTAATAATATATCTCTTTTTCAAAAGAGCCATAACATTTACTGCCGAAAAAAAGAAAATAAATTTATTCCAAATATTTTTGCTTTTAGAAGAAATTTCGATGATAACAAAAGTGATATATTCACTATTTGATGTTCCGGGTGCCTCTGCTTTCTTTTTGGCAACAAATATATTTGAATATTTGTTTGCAATATTTTTTTCATTCTACAGAGAGGATGACGAAAGAATTCAGATTAAGTTGAGGCACAATTAAACCATATCCACGGGGAATTATAGCTTGTCAATACCGTTTCAATTTATATTAAATATCATTTCGATGTGCTTCTGGATATTTCCTTTTGTAAGGCAATATAGAACTGAGCTGTTCTGGTACTTTTTAGTGAAAGGATTGATAGACCCTTTTGTGGTTATTTTTAATTCGTTTTCCCCATATATTCCAATATCCACTACCATGAATCTCTTGTTGCTGCTCTCATTAAATTATAGAGAAAGAAGCAAAAAAGTAGTATTTGCCTTTATAATTTCCTGTATTGCACTTCTGTACATTTCTGGCGTCAGCCAATACTCACTATATTATATCAGATTCATACTTATTCACTCTGTAATTATTTATCTCTTCTTTAAAAGAACCATAATTTTTTCTGCGGCAAATAGAAACATGAATCTGTTTCATATTTTTCTGCTCTTAGAAGAAATGTCGACAACCCTAAAAGCAATATTCGTTTTATCTAATATTGCAAACGCTCTTGCGTTTTTTTACATAACAGTCATTTTCGAATTCATATGTGCGCTGTTCTTTACATTCTATAAAGAAGATGACGAAAGGCTGCATATAAAATTAAGACACGACTAATCGGTCTGGCATTTATTGAGCATACCAAATAATTTTAAAGATTATTCTTTCCAGATAAAATCGAAGAGAAGGTAGGAAGCCGTCCCCATAATAACATCATAGCACACAAGCACAAAAATCTCAACCGATGATGCTTCAACCGAATTGCCGTCCATCGAAAATTTTGTGAGCTCGAGCAGCGTCAATATTAAAGGGAGAAGAATTGGAAAAGAGAGGACGGGATAAAGCGTTCCCTTTGAACTTGCTTTGGAAATAATAGCGGCGATAATTGTGGACGAAACCGCGATGCCGACATTCCCAAGCAGAAAAGCGATCAGAAAGAGAACTACATTTTTTATTATGAAAGATGGAAAAAGCATTGAAAAGAGGATGGTGATTACAAAGTTCATCAGAAAAACGAGGACCAGATTAAAAATCAATTTGCCCGAAAATATTGTTGAGGGCGACGCAAGAAGGTGAAGCGTCATTGTAGTGCCCCTCTCCTCTTCCGAAACAAATGCGCGTGACAGACCGGACATGGCCGAAAAAAATATTACAACCCAAAGAAGTCCCCCGGTTAAATACTCTGTTATCTTTTCATTCCCCACCGAGAACATGATTACGCTTATGGTAACCAGAATAAACATCGCCAGTGCATTGATTGCATAGCGGGTGCGCAGTTCCGACTGCCAGTCTTTCTTATATAGTGAAAACGCTTTCATTCACAATCAGCTTTTAAATTGTTCCAGTTCAATAACTCTGCCGCACAGGCTAAGATCCGTCTCTTCGTTTGAAGCAATGATGACAAGATTATTTTTGAGTTCATTTTTTATGATGCTATAAACGGCTTCTTTTCCCGTCGCGTCCAAATTTGATGTGGGTTCGTCAAAAATAAGAAGCTGCGGCTCGTGAAGCAGCGCAAAAATAAATTTTAATCTCTGCTTCATGCCGGATGAATAACCTCTTACCAGATCATTTCTTCTGTCGAACAAATTCAATTCATTAAAAAGATGATCCGCCTTCTCTTTGCCATAATGAATTCCCCTGATTCTCGATGAATGAATCAAATTTTCCTCCGCGGTAAATTCATCATAAAGAAAAAGATAGGGCGACACGAATCCGATATAGTTATGAAGCTCTTCAGGCTCAATCAGTTTTTCTCCGGATTTGTGCACAACTTTGCCTTTGGTTGCGGAGTTAAGATTTGCTATGATCTTAACGAGCGTGGATTTGCCGGAACCGTTCGGGCCGGAGATGCCGTAAATATTTTGGGAAGTAAAATTAAAACTGATTCCGTTGAAGATTAATCTTCTTCCGAAATATTTTGTAAGATTGTTCAGTTCTACCGAATAGTCAGTCATTATATATTACAAATTTCCCTTTTTTTACAGTATCGCCGGATTTGGTTATGAAGAAATAAACGCCGGTTGATAATTTGCTGCCTCGTAGATCAAGCGCGTCCCATCCAACCGCAATTTTATCGGTTGCAAGAATACGTTTTGAACCGGAAAAAACCAAATTCATATCTATTGAATAAATATTTAAATCTGCATAACCGGAGGAGGTGGCTGCCGCCGGAAAATAAATTTGATTATACAATGAATATTTGAACGGCTGAGGAAATGCGTAATCTGTCTCCTGAGCTATTATATGCCCCTCATTTACAGGGATATTATTAAAGATATTCGATTGAGAAAAGAGAGATAAAGCAAGATCGTTTTTACTCTCAAGTTTGGAATAATATTTATCAACAATATGAGAGCCGCCTGAGATGGGAGCAGAAGCCACAGTGAAAGTGAATGGTGTGATTGCAGCGGAAGAAACGATCCCGCCTTCGATATCGCAGTTGCTTATAATTGAGACAAGGGCATTTCCCGGTGACGATGAATTATCCGTAAAAAGAAAATAGCTGTTCGATGCCGCTTCGGAATTAACGCTCACAGAATTTATTAAAGCCGCAGGATTAATCGACGGATATGCGGATGCCTCGGAAAAATATTTGCCGGCAACCGCTCTTGTTCCTGTAAAATAGCACCACAGTGCAAAATTATTAAACTCAACTTTGAAATTGGAATTCTCTCCCTTGAGCATATCGTCAAAACACTGAAGAGCCCGTTTGGATGGCATTAGCTCCCATATTTTCTTAATGGAACCAATTCCGAACCGGTCTTTAAGAAAAATGTTCCACAGCGCCAGGTCGTATCCGTCGTACCAGGAGCTGTTTGAAGTAATGGTTCTGCCGGGGTTCTGGAAATAATATTTTATATAATAGTAATAATCATTCACGCCGCTGAAAACAAATTCCTCCATGGAGGTGGATGTAAGCTCATAATAATAATTGTCTTCCTGCCTGTAAATATAATTGCCTATCTGAATGCCGTGATTAAATTCATGCGCAACCGTTACCCGCGCGGCATCAATGCCGTGTGTATTGTAATTATTACCCGCGAAATCATTATCAAGCACCATATAGCTTGTAAACGTGTTGCTTGTTATGGAATTTTCAAATTCTGTGTAGCCGTACTCCGCGGACAAATCTTTAATATAAATATCATACAAGTCATCGCCCCCTGCGCCGTTATCTTTAGGCGGAGGAGGAAATCCTATTATTTTAACTTCATAGTTATAGGCCGAATCTGCCGCGGCGGCGAATAATTTAATGTCGTATGCCGGCGCATTAATTCCCGATTTATTGAAATGGATCCTGAAATATCCCAGTGGAGATACTATGCTTGTATCAAGCACCGGCCGTGCAAGCAGAGGAGAAAGAACGGATTTCTGGAGGGGAGAAAATTTTTCATAATTAAGTTTTATACTGTTAACAATTCCGAAGGAACATTTAACCGGATTGCTCTCCTCCCGAACATTGATATTACCATGCCCCCGGCTTATACCTTTTAATTGAATGAATTCATTGTAAAGAGAATCTAAATTCTGAGAAATGCTTAAGCAGAAAGGCATTACTACAAATATGAGAAGATATTTTTTCATTAAATTTTTTCTATCGAGAGCGTATTATTTGCATTGTTTAAGTAAATCAAAAATGTCCGGCCTTTGTTAATTTCCGCAACAAGATAATTATTGAGATCCTTTGATTCAACGTGATTAAATTCGGTGGACTTTAGTGTTTGTCCGTCCGGCACAATGCGTTCCAGAATATTTTTATCCTTCCTGAAATAAAAGAATGAGGGCATTTCATTCCCCTCTGCAATAGAATACACAGGTTTCATTTTGTCCGACAGAGGATATTTCAAAGGATATTTCTGGTAATTCTTATTGAGAATGTAATAGAAGGAAGAACTCTGATTAACAGAAACAAAAACACCCACCGGCTTGGACCGGCCGACAGTTTCATTAATGCAAACCAGATCAACATTTGATTTGTCTTCTGCCTTCATGTCGAGTGTAAATATATTTTTTTTCTCAATTATTTTTTTGTTGAAGACTAATTTGGTCAATTCCAATTTACCGGCTGCATGCGAAACCGAATAGATATCCGTATAAATATCCATATTTATCCACCCTTGTTCCGAATCGGATATAACGGAGGAAGAAGCTGACGCGGATTTTTTGAAATCACGCATCTCAATAATCTGAAGCAGCAGTTGTTGGCCGTTCCGTATCAGCACGGACAAAGTCTGCCAATCTTTCAGCCGGTCGCTCAAAAGATTAAGATCTTCTACCGGATAGTCTGTATATAAAATTTGTTTTGAAGATTTTCCGTTTTCCAAATTAATTCTGACCGCCTCGATGAGCCGTTTCCCCTTTGAGTAGCAGTAAAATGTTTTTATTTTGGGATTAATGTCGTCCACACAAATTTCGGTATGGGCATCGGAAAGCGGAACGGAAAAATATGTTCTGAATAATTTTCTTCTTTCGCTCAAAAATATTTTCAAAGAACGGCTGTATTCGTCTATGAAACTGATGTCCCGGTATTTATCGTTCATGTAATCGAAGACCTGGATCCCTTTCAGGGATGTGCCCATAGAGACCATGAAATTTGAATCATTCAATCCGATTGAATTGATCAGAAACAGTTTGCCGTCAGAACTCAAGACTGCGAGTTTTCGTCCGGCACGGTCGATATAAGAAGTCATATTCACCAGACTGTTTTTTTTCATATAGAGAAGAGGCGGGTAAAATGAGACGGAATTTTTCGCGAACATGATATAAAGTTCGCCTTTTTGAATATCAATAAAAGCGATGTCGTTGAATCCGTCGCCGTTAAAATCCAGGATTTCAAATTTGTCCGGATTTACGGGAGTATCAATAATCATTTTCTTATTAAAAGTGGAGACGGAATCGCCAAGAAGAATTTCGAACCGTTTATTATTAGCCAGTACGATATCTGTAAAACCATCCGAATTTATGTCGGCGCATTTAATATTTTTAATTTCGCCCGTAAATCCGATAGATCGCGATTCAAAAAATTTTCCAGTCCGGTTGTTGTTAAAAAAGATTATCGAATTTGATATTGGATCAACTGCGGCAATATCCGGGAATGAATCGTAATCGAGATCTATAAAACTGGACCAAGAATAAATTCTGCCGCTATTTATCTTCGTTTCTCTGAAAGATCTATTATTTTCTTTTATGATATAGAGGCCATCTATCGAAGTTCCGCTTACCAAACCTTCCGGCCGGCTGTCGCCGTCAATATCCGCGGCGTCAACTTTGGAAGGAGAACCGTTGAATTTTATTCTTCCGGAAAAATTCAGGCTCCCATTCCTGGTGAATAGCGCCAACGATACTTCCCTTTTTCCTCGCGAATCTATAAGGTATCTTTTACCCGATGTTTCATTTCCGAATGCATGCAAATCATTCACTGGCGAGGAAAGATATCTCTCTGCTATATTTATGAAATTTGAATTCGGGTCGGATTGGAGCGTTATATATTTATTCAGATTGGAATTATAAATGAAGAGATCCCGGTATCCGTCCGAATTGAAATCGACCGAAGCGATTCCGGTGTAGCCGGATTTGATATTGAATTCCCTGTATCTGCAGAAACCGTTTACGGGGACTTGCGCACTGATTCCGGAGAAGATAAATAATAAAATAAATAACGAAAATTTAAAAATACGGTCAGCTGGCAAGACGATTTTTTCTTCTTTGCAATGCTTCTTCAAATCTTCTTTTCTCATCATCCGTTTCAGGAACAATTTCAAAAGTATTAACCGGTCTTCCGTTTTCATCAACGCTTACGAATGTAAGATAAGCAGTATTCGAATGAATCCGGGTACCCGACTGATGCGATTCCGCAAAGACTTTTACGCCTACTTCCATAGATGTTTTAAATGCCCGGTTGACGGAGGAAATAAGAGTGACCACATTACCGAGTTTAATGGGGAAATGAAAATCGATTCTGTCTACAGAAGCGGTAACGCAAACGCGTTGAGAATGTTTTGCAGAAGCGAGAGCAGCGCAAATATCTATCCAATGCATCAGCTGTCCGCCCAAAAGATTGCCCAGCTGATTTGTATGATGTGGAAGCACCAATTCTGTCATTGTGATAACCGAATCGGCAACTTTTTTCTTTTTTACAGGCTCATTCATTTTGCGCCCGATAGTTTAGATTCAAGATCTTTAATTTCATTCGCATTCGAATCAGAAGGATAACGATTCAGGAAAATGTTGATATCTGCAAGAGCCTCATTTTTCATCCCTTTTTTCGCTTCGATAAGAATTTTTTTATAAAGGGAGACGGGCGCAAATTTAGTATCATGATAGGTTTCTGCCACAGCGGAATACGATTTAATTGCGGCTTTTTCATACTCCATCTTTTCATAAATCACTGCGCTCATATAATCTTTTTCTGCAAGTTTATCTGTAAGCTCTTTTATTTTGGTTTCAGCTTCTCCCACTTTTGCGTTCGAAGGGAAGAAATCTATAAACGCCTGAAATTCTTCAATCGCTTTTTTAGTATAAGCCTGATCCAGCTGATACGGGGGCGAGAGCTGATAGTATGATTCCGCAAGCATGAACTGAGCCTCCGGAACAAATGGGCTAGCAGGAATATTTCTGATCAGTTTGCTGAACTCATATGCGCCGAGCAGATACTGCCCTCTTTTGTAATAAGTCATTCCAAGATAGAACTGGGCGTCATCATTAAAAGCGCTGCCGGAATACTGCAGAAGGAAGTTCTGGAATTCTGAAACTGCAAGTTCATATTCTTTATCGTTATAAAGTTCATAAACGTAGTTATAATATTCTTCCGCACTAAACTTGCTAGTATCTTTAAGCCGCGAACAGCCGATAATGGATAACAGAAGGATCAGAGATCCCAAAAGTGCCAATCGATTACGCAAAATTATTCCTCTTATTTAAAGACGTTGTAAAAATAAACAAATTAGTTAAGCCGGAAAATACCCGAGCGACGTTATTTACTTCTGACAGTAAAGAGAAGTATTACCGTTGCAATTAGAGTTCCGATCACAAGAATCGGTTCCCAAAAGGTGGAAAGAAGCGATTGAGACGGAACAGCCGCCTGTGTGAAGGGAATGGATTTATCCTCGATTTTCGGTATCTCCTCCAATTTCACAGTATCTTTCAAAGATTCGGTGAATTCGAACGGCTTGAGAGCTTTTTCGGGGTCTTTAATTTCTACGACACCCGAAATATTTACATTTCTTTCAACCAGCATATCTCCGAAAAATCCGTCGGAAAATGAATCTGCATATTCCACCCTGGCTGATATTAAGGTATATGTGATTAAATCGGAAGATTTAGCCTCGGCGCTGTACACTCGGCCTGATCTTGAAAAGTTTTCAAGAATCTCCGGCTTAAAAATTTCCAGCGGCTGGGATGTTATCACCGATACAGATGCCGGCTTGATCTCTTTTGACAATTGCCCGCAGTGTACGACCGATTTCTCTATTAATGAGCGTATCACTTCCAGATTAGTGCGGGTTTGAGACCGCGCATCAGAGACTACGAGCAAAAATAAAATTAAAGGTAGTAGAAATTTATTTTTCAATTTTTTCCGCAAAATGTTTAGCCGCTGAATTCAAATTAGAAATTAGCTTTGTTATTTCAAAAAGAAAACGGAAGAATTATTCATAGACTTCTCTTTTTATGAAAAATAAAAATGCCGGCGATTAAACCGGCATTTAATTATTCACTAAGAAAATCTTTTTGAAGATTATCTTCTACCGTTCGCAATTTCCTGAAGTCTCTGAATTCTTTCTTCGATTGGCGGGTGTGTTGAAAATAATTTCATCAAAGATTTTCCGCTGAGCGGATTAACAATGAACATATGCGCCGAAGAGGTTCCGGCATTAGCCATTGGGATCATCTCATTGCCGCGCTGAAGTTTATTCAATGCCGAGGCGAGACCGAGCGGATTTTTGGAGATCTGCGCGCCTCCTTCATCTGCCATATATTCTCTCGACCTTGATATCGCCATTTGAATAAGCATTGCTGCTATCGGGGCAAGAATCATAAGCACAAGATCGCCTATTACATTGTCTCTGTCTCTCTCGCTGCGTCCGCCGCCGAACATTGCAGCCCAGCCGGCCATGCGTGCTATAAAGGTAATTGTACCCACCAATGTAGCAGCTATTGTGCCCACCAGAATGTCTCTGTTTTTAATATGGGTCAGCTCGTGAGAAATAACACCCTCCAATTCTTCTTTGTTAAGGAGATTCATAATACCTGTAGTGACCGCAACAGCGCTGTGATCCGGATTTCGTCCGGTAGCAAATGCATTGGGAGTGGGATTTTCCATTATGTATACTTTCGGCATCGGAAGGTTAGCTTTCATAGCGAGACTTTCAACTGTGTCATACAATTGAGGCGCTTCTTCCCTTGTAACCGGTTTTGCACCATACATAGTTAAAACAATTTTATCGCTGAACCAGTAGGATCCGAAATTCATTGCCAAAGAAAGAAGGAATGCGAACATCATTCCAGATTCTCCGCCTATAAGATTACCGACGAGAATGAAAAGAACCATCATTATTGTCATCAGAACAGCAGTTTTGAAACCGTTCATTTACATCTCCATTTATTTACAGTCAAAATTTAATTTGAATGGCGTCAACGTTCAAGTTGGAAACCGTTAATTATCTAACATTTACTTTCGTAAATCTGTTCCAGGCCAGATTCCCACATTATACCTTGCCTTTATAGACAATAATCTTTAAAATCGACCGTCAATTTGAGAGATTTATGCGTAAAAAATTTTTATTTGTATTATCGGTTATAATTATCGGCTCCTCTTCTTTATCAGCCCAGTCCACATATGAATTTTTGCGTTTAGATACGAGCCCCAGAGCTGCAGCGGTCGCCGGCAGTTTTGTAGCGGGGAACGACGATCCGAATATAATTTTTTACAATCCCGCCGGAATAAATCTTCTTACCGGCACTCCTGCATCTTTCTCTTTCTTTAAGCATTTGCTGGATATTAATTCTGCTAGTTTGGCCGTCTCGAAGGAGTTCAGCGGACTAGGAAGATTTGCAGCCGGAATTCAGTATATGAATTACGGAACATTCACAAGGACGGATGCAAACGGGACCAAGCTTGGCACTTTTGGTGCAGGAGATTTTGCGCTTTCTTTAGGATACGGAAATCAGCTGGATGAAAATTTTTATTACGGCGCCAATTTGAAATTTATCTATTCATCGATTGAGAGTTATTCATCCACCGGCGTGGCGTTAGATCTTGGTCTTCATTACGCAATTCCGGAATCGAAATGGCATTTCGGTTTTTCGATTTTGAACTTCGGAACACAACTTAAAAGTTATTTCAGCACAAAAGAAGATCTGCCTTTGGATATACGGCTCGGTTTTTCTAAAGAGCTTGAAAGACTGCCCCTCAAGTTTTACTGGTCTTTCAACAGGCTTGGAGACCGATTCGATTCATTTTTTGAACGATTCAAACAGATCACATTCGGCGGAGAATTCCGTTTAGGCCAAAGTTTGCGCTTGCGTTTCGGATACGACAATCAAAAGCGGAGCGATTTAAAACTAGGGGCAATCTCGAGCGGATTGGCGGGATTCAGCATAGGACTGGGATTTGTTGTAAGCAAATATAATGTAGATTATTCGTTCTCGTCTCTGGGATCGGTGGGGGCTCTTCACAGATTTGGAATTTCAACAAGTTTGTAAAAAATAATTTTTAGTCCCTTTTCTCACCGTCTGAATGGAGTTTTCAAATACTCTTCGGCATATTTATGAGAGTCATTTCTGTCTTTAAGCTGCAGCGTTTCCTTATAATACTTCACAGCTTTATCCCGCATTCCCATCTGGTCGTAAAGCATTCCAAGATAAAAAACAGTGTTAATCAAAAATCCCGATGCATTATCTTTGTCCAATTCTCTTGACAGCTTTTCGGATTTTTCAAAATAATATGCTGCGGAATCCGTTCTTTCTCTTATCTTAAAATCCATACCAAGATAATAGGACGCTTCTCTTTCAAACCGCTTGTTGTAGCCGGGCATGCCCCTTTTTGCTTTAAGATAAATTGACTTGAAAGTCTTTGCCGCTTCGGGATAATTATTTTCTCTTACGTAAGTGAGTCCGTAATATTTTTGAAAGAATGGGTTATTTGGAAAATCATCAAGAAGAATTTTTCCCCATTTTCTGGTTTCATCCATTTTTTCTTCGAACTGAAAATTAAGTTTCATCAAAAAATTTCTTGATTCAATTCTTGTGTATCTTCCGTTCCATGCTACATTTTCAAGTTCTTTCAATCCTTTAAGCCGGTCCCCTTTGGGAAAGAAAACCATAAAAGGTTTTACGGCGGGGTATTTACCGGGGATTACGTCTGCATAATAATGATAAATGCCGAAGCCAAGCTGAACATCCACATTTTTCGGATTCAACTCATACGATTTAAATACAAGATTCAATCCGTCCTTGCCGTCCAACGCCGCTTTGAACCAGCTCTCGCGGATTGCTCTAAGCTGTCCTCTGAAGCCGAGAGACCCGCCTTTAAAAAACATAGCATCAACATTTTTTTCATTCTTGTCCAAAATGTCATCGCACATTTCTATCACATCATCAAGCTGACGGAAAAATTTATCGTCCATGCTTTCATTGTCTATATCGAGCAGAATGCGCCACCAGGTTGTCATTGCTTTAAAAAATTTACCCGAAGGATGGGCGGGATATTCTTTGACAACTTCATCAAACGTACGTTCCGCTTTGTCGAATTCGATGCCGTAAATTTGATTAATGCCGGCTTTCACCAGCGAATCATGACGGACCCAGTTATAATTCTGTGCATAAATCTGAATCGATGCAATGAGAAGAAGAAAAACAATTTTGCGCATCAGCGTAATTCACCTGTTAATAATTTTTATGTACCGAACCTAAGAAGTAATGGGGAATTAATCCATGAAAATTAATTGGAATTGAAAAAGGGAAAATTCCTCTTCAAAGATTTGACTAGTCAGAAAAAACAAAACCGGATTATTTAGTGATAAATAACCCGGCTCTTTTATAAAATCATCGAGAAAAATTATTTTCTTTTAGGACGGTACATATCGGTTGCGTGTCCGTAAAAAACTTCTGCCGCAGCCATCATAGTTTCAGAGAGTGTGGGATGCGGATGAATTGTTAATTCCAGATCTTTAACAACAGCGCCCATTTCAATAGCGAGAGTTCCTTCCGCAATCATATCTCCGGCGCCCACTCCAACCATTCCAACGCCTAGAATTCTTTCTGTCTCGGGTTCAATTATTAATTTAGTCATGCCGTCATTTCTGTCCAGAGTTGTCGCGCGGCCGCTTGCGCCCCATGGGAATTTTGCAACTTCAACTTTAATTCCTTTTTCTCTGGCTTCCGTTTCGGTAATGCCGGTCCATGCTAATTCCGGATCTGTAAAGACAACGGCAGGAATGGCGCTCGGTTCGAAAGCAACTTTGTGGCCGAGTATGGCCTCCACTGCGACTTTTCCTTCTGCAGCGGCTTTGTGCGCAAGCATAGGATTTCCTACAATATCCCCGATCGCGTAGATGGAAGGATCATCTGTTTTTAAAGTATGGTCTACGGAAATAAAACCCCGTTCGGTAACTTTAACTTTAGTGTTCTCGAGTCCGAAACCTTTTGTGACGGGTTTTCTTCCGACAGAGATCAGAACTTTATCAAAAGTCATATGCGGTTCTGAGATCTTCGGCCCTTCCAATTTGACGGTTACAGAATCTCCGTTGTCTTTAAGTTCACTTACCTTTGTTTCGGTAAAAATGTTTTCCATTATTGATTTAACTCGTTTATCAAGTACCGCGACCAAATCTCTGTCTGCACCCGGCAGTAATCCCGGCAGCATTTCAACAACTGTGACCTTGCTGCCAAGCGATGCATACACAGTACTAAGTTCAAGTCCTATATATCCGCCGCCGATAACCAATAATTTTTTGGGGATATCGTTCAATTCCAAGGCAGAGGTTGAATCCATTACGCGGGGAGAATCGATTGAGAGTCCGGGCACTTTTGCAGGGACAGATCCCGTGGCAATTATAGCTTTTTCAAAAATTACTTCTTCGGCAGTTCCGTCGATCTTTGATACAGATAATTTATTTGAGCTCAGGAATTCGGCTCTGCCGTTTATATAATTTATTTTTCTCTGTTTGGAAAGCTGGCCGAGACCGCCTGTAAGTTTTGCAACAACTCCGTTTTTAAATTCGCGGAGTTTATCAATATCGATTTTGGGTTCTCCGAAATCGACTCCCCACTTTTTTGCTTCTTCTGCCTCGTTGATAAGTTTTGCGACGTGCAGGAGTGCTTTTGAAGGGATGCATCCCCTGTAGAGACAAACGCCTCCCGGATTTTTTTCAAGATCAATTAAAGTGACATTCATTCCAAGATCGGCAGCGAGGAAAGCCGCGGCATATCCGCCTGGTCCGCCGCCAATGACTGCTAGTTGAGTAGTGACGCTCATTTATTTCTCCAAAAATTTAAATTACATCGGTTCAATTCATTCACCATGAGCAACAGTACGAAGATGAATGAATCAGATATCTAAAATTATAATTATCCTTCCAATGATAAAAGGAAAGGATTTTCGAGTGCATTAATCACCCATCTCAGAAAACGGATTCCGTCCGCACCGTCGATGATCCGGTGATCATACGATAAAGAGAGAGGCATCATCAATCGCGGCTCGAATTTGTTATCGATGAAAACAGGTTCATAGGATGATTTGGAAACGCCGATGATCGCAACTTCAGGAGAATTTACAATAGGTGTAAAATATGTTCCTCCGATGCCGCCGAGATTTGAGACAGTAAAGCATCCGCCCTGCATTTCATCCGGCGAAAGTTTTTTATCGCGCGCCCTTTTGGAAATTTCCTGGAGCTCAACACTCAGCTGGATAATATTTTTCTTGTCGGCATCGCGGATTACAGGAACAAGAAGTCCTCTGTCCGTATCAACAGCAATTCCGATATTCACAAATTTTTTGTAAACAATTTCGCTTCTTTCCATATCCACACTGCTGTTGAACTGAGGAAAAACTTTTAATGCAGACGCTAGAACTTTTACCAGCACTGCGGTTACAGTTAATTTGCCTCCGGCATCTTCGACTTTTTTACCGAATTGTTTTCGGAGTTTTTCGAGTTCAGTAATATCCGCTTTATCAAATTGAGTGACATGAGGAACAGAGGACCAGGCGAATGAAAGATGTTCGGCTGTTTTGCGTCTGATGTTTGTCATTGCGCGCCGTTCAACATCTCCCCACTTTGAAAAATCCGGAAGCGGTTCTGCAAATGCTCCGGTTGCGCCAGAGACACTAGCGCCGGTTTGAAGTTTTTCATTCAGAGATTTTGCGAATGCCTTAACATCCTCATTGGAAATTCTGCCGTTAGGCCCGGTGCCGCGGACATTCTGAATATTTATTCCAATTTCCCTCGCAAATCTTCTTACAGATGGAGCCGCCGGAACAACAGTGCGCACAAAATCCTTGGGCAAATTTACAACAGAGGGCGCATGAGAGTGTTCAACCTTCTGGAACGGTTCTTTCTGTTTAACTGCAGGTTCTTCATCAATAGAAAGATTTGCTTTTTCGGGCTCGGCTTTTTTAGAAGGGGCAATAGCGGATTTTGATTCTGCGCCGGCAGCTATCTCCATTGTAAACGCGGCCGAACCGACTCCGACTTTTTCTCCGTCTTTAACAAATACCTTTTTAATCTTTCCTGCAACCTCGGAAGGAATTTCAACTGTAGCTTTATCTGTCTCAATTTCCAGAACTATCTGATCAACGCTTACCGTGTCTCCCGGTTTTACAAGCACTTTTGTAATCTGGGCCGAAGAAATATTTTCTCCGAGTGCCGGGATGCGGAACTCATATTCATTATCACCCGGCTTTGACGATGGAATTGAAGCAGAGACCGGGATGGGGGCGGGTGCAGGCGTTTCAATTTTCGATGTTTCAACCGAAGATGAATTTTTCTCCGCTCCGGATTCACCATTTTCCAAAACTTCGATTGAAATCAAAGCTTCTCCAACCGCAGCTTTTGATCCCTCTTTCACAAAAATCTTTTTAACCACACCAGAGACATCCGAAGGTACTTCAACAGTAGCCTTATCGGTTTCAATTTCAACTAACACCTGATCAGCTTTAATTTGTTCTCCCTCTTTAATAGGGATCTTAATAATATCCGCAGATACAATTCCATCACCAAGATGTGGAAGTCTAAAATCAACAATCATTTTATTTGACCTTATCTGTTATTTTAAGAATGAAGCGATAAAATTTTCCGCTTGAATTATAAATATGCCGGATTAATTTTCTCCGGATCGATTTTCAAATCGCTCTGCGCTTTTATAAGAATTTCCGAACTGATTTTTCCTTCTTTCATCAAAAGATAGAGAGTTGCGTAAGCGATATGATTCGCGTCCACTTCGAAGAAATTCCTTAGCGAAGCTCTTCCTTCGCTTCTTCCAAATCCGAAAGTGCCGAGCGAATGGAAAGGACCCGGCAGCCACCTGGAGATGGAATCTTTCATAAGCTGAACATAATCTGATGCGGCTACAAAGACACCGTCTTCGCCTTCGGTAATTTGCGAGATGTAGGTTTTTTTAGGCGCTTTATTCGGATGGAGTAGATTCCATCTTTCAGTATCCAGAGCATTGAGGTGCAAATTTTTATAACTGGTAACGCTCCAGACATCTGCTGCCACGTTATAATTATCTTCCAAAATTTGAGCCGCTTTAATAGCCTCATTAAGAATTGTGCCGCTTCCCATCAGGTGCGCTTTAACTTTTTTATCTTTCTTTGCGCTTGCTTTGAATTTATACATGCCTTTCAGAATACCTTCTTTAACGCCGGCGGGCATCTGAGGCTGTGCATAATTCTCATTCATTATTGTTACATAATAAAAAACTTTTTCCTGCTTTTCGTACATACGGTATAGACCGTCGCGTATAATAACGGCAAGCTCATAAGCGAATGCAGGATCGTAAGTAACTAAATTTGGAATTGTATAAGCCAGCAAGTGTGAATTTCCGTCCTGATGCTGAAGACCTTCTCCTGCCAATGTTGTTCTTCCTGCCGTAGCGCCGAACAAAAATCCTTTGCAGCTCATATCGGCCGCTGCCCAGGCAAGATCTCCGAATCTTTGGAATCCGAACATGGAGTAGTAAGTGAAGAACGGAATTGTGTTAATACCGTGGGTGGCGTACGCGGTTCCCGCAGCTATGAATGAAGACATTGATCCGGACTCCGTAATACCTTCTTCCAATATCTGACCGTTCTTAGCTTCTTTATAGTAAAGCAGGCTGTCTTTATCAACCGGTTCGTAAAGCTGTCCGGCGTGAGAATAAATTCCTATCTGGCGGAATAGCGCTTCCATTCCAAACGTGCGCGCTTCATCCGGCACTATCGGAACAATGAGATGACCAATCTCTTTGTCTCTCAATAATTTTGCTAGTATTCTTACATAAACCATTGTTGTCGATGCTTCGCGGTCTTCCGTTCCTTTATAAAATTCCTCAAAAATCTCTTCGGAAGGAGTTTTGATCGGAGAAGCTTTGGTAACTCTTTTGGGAACATATCCTCCCAATACTTTTCTTCTCTCTTTTAGATATCTGATTTCCGGGGAATCTTCCGAGGGTTTGAAAAACGGAGTGCTGGTAATTTCATCGTCGCTGATAGGAATAGAGAAGCGGGATCTGAATTCTTTAAGTTCATCCTCATTTAATTTTTTCTGCGAGTGGGTTATATTTTTTCCTTCGCCGGCTTCTCCGAGTCCGTACCCTTTAATTGTTTTTGCGAGAATAACGGTGGGTGCCCCTTTATGTTCAACCGCGGTTTTGTACGCCGAATAAACTTTTTCCGGATCGTGGCCGCCCCGTTTCATTTTTTCCAACTGTTCGTCCGAATATTTTTCAACGAGTTTTAATAATTCAGGATATTTTCCGAAGAACTGTTCCCGGATATATTTTCCTCCTTTAACCACATGGTTCTGTGATTCTCCGTCCAATGTTTCCTGCATTCGTTTAATAAGAAGGCCGGATTTATCCGCCTCGAAGAGGGGATCCCAATCGCTACCCCAGATAACTTTAATAACGTTCCAGCCGGCGCCTTTGAAATTCGCTTCAAGTTCCTGAACAATATTTCCGTTTCCGCGAACGGGTCCGTCGAGTCTCTGCAAATTACAGTTGATCACGAAGATCAGGTTGTCCAGCTTTTCTCTGGCGGCCAGGGAGATGGCGCCCAAAGTTTCCGGTTCATCTGTTTCGCCGTCTCCAAGGAATGCCCATATTTTTTGATCATCCGGTTTTTTAAGACCACGGTCTTCCAAGTAGCGGCTGAAGCGCGCCTGATAAATCGCCTGGATCGGTCCAAGTCCCATCGACACAGTTGGAAATTCCCAGAAATCAGGCATAAGCCACGGATGGGGATAAGAAGACAAGCCACCGCCCGGTTTTAGTTCTCTTCTAAAATTTTCCAACTGCTCCCTGCTTATTCTCCCTTCAAGAAAGGCGCGCGCATAAATTCCTGGTGCCGCGTGTCCCTGAAAATAAATTATATCTCCTTCCTTGTTCCCGTCTTTGCCCCTGAAAAAATGGTTGAATCCTATTTCATAAAGAGTTGCCGCAGATGCGTATGTTGAAATATGTCCTCCT
>JAKAMT010000193.1 GCA_021812705.1 Bacteroidota bacterium
TGACTCAATGCCTTTGGAAAATCTTTCCAGCGCAGTTCTGCCTATCAGACTATTTATCTCTTCACATTTTTCTCCGGTCTTCGAGAGAATCAGAGAACAGAGGCGGTCAGAGTTGTAATCATCTGCAGTGAGATCCGTTACCGGTTTTTGTTTTTCGACGGCTAAATTTATTACAGCCCTCTCGATTGAGAATTGAGAAAGCTTCTCTTCTTTCTGCATCTCTGCAAATCTTCTTTCGCGCAGACGCAAAGCCGCGCCGTTTGTAACATAAAACCGGCTCTTCTTTAATTTCTGCAGAACCGTGGCGGGATATTTATTAGAATATGAATTCTCAACCGAATCGCGTATTATGTTTGCCTTGGTCTCCCCTGCGGCAATGATTATTGCGACTGCATCTTCATTATAAGTAATTGTGTTCAGTCCGATGGTAATTACTAGTCGGTTCCTCGCTATCTCCATTCCGCCCAGATCCGTAGCGGCTGCGGCCTGCGTTTCATAATTGGTCTCAATTAATCTTGTAGTGGAGAAATGATCACTCCCCTGAATGTTGAATCCGATGTGTCCGTCGGGTCCTATGCCTCCCAGGAAAAATCCGATACCGCCGAGCTCGCGTATCTTCCTTTCATATTCGGTGCAGAACTCGTCAACAATTTCAATTGTCCTTTTCTGAAGGCGTTCGAGCTTGGTGCCCGGGTAACGAGTCCGCAGGCTCAGGTCCACTTTTTTATCAGGGAAAATTGATTCGAGCGGAAGATCTTCCGCCGTTCCGATTGAGTTCACATTTATCAGGAGAGATTTGGAATGGTCAAGATCGAAATTCAAAAAATAGTAGCGCTGTATATAGTGGTAAAAACTGTTATGCTGGAACGAATCGATGGGATAGAATTCGTCTATCTGCACAAAATGAAGTGAACCCATATCCGGTTTTATGGCCGGATCGATCCCGTATCCCTTCAATTCTTTTTTGACTTCATCCTTATCCCAATTTTTAAGATAGTGCGTTACCTGTTTGATAAAATATTCTGGAGTCTTGCCGGTAGGCAGAGAGATAACGCCGCCCGGATTTCTCTGCACCCATTCTAAAAAACGGAGCGCGGTCAGTTTACCGAGCATTGTAAAATTACCGACCTGAATGAGCGGAATTTTTTCCGTCGGTTCGTAAATTATTTTTTTATCGGTCAGATTAAGAAAATGATTCTCAACATCGGATAAAAATAGATCTCTCATAAATTCATCAGATCCTTAATTCATTTTATTTGAAAAGAATTTAATTGTCTCACTCAAACCGCGCCGCAGATCAAACTGGGGAGCGAAGCCCAGATTTAACTTAGTGGATTCAACCGATGCCACACTGTCTTTTATATCACCGGCCCTAAGGCCTTCATAAACAATTTTGCTTTTGCTTCCGGTTTCTTTCAATATCATTGCTGCGATATCATTAATTGTGATTGCATTGCCGGTGGCAACATTAAAGACTCCGTTGACAGTTTCATTTTTGGCGGCAAGTATATTGGCTTCCACCACATCTTTCACAAATATGAAATCGCGCGTCTGCAAGCCGTCTCCGTAAATAATAATCGGCTCATCCTTAAGAGCCCGCTGAATAAAGATCGGAATTGCGGCGGCATACTGGCTTTTGGGATCCTGTCTTGGACCGAATACATTGAAATATCTGAGTGATATTGCGCCCATCCCGAATTTTTTATTGTATTCATTAAGAAGATTCTCCCCTTCCAATTTTGTAGAGCCGTAGGGAGATTTTGGATCCGGCTTTAAGTCGGTTGTTTTTGGCGAGACGGGATTTTCGCCGTAAACGGCTGCCGAGCTGCTAAGCACGATTTTTTTAATTCCATATTCTTCGCAGGCATCCAGAACATTTATTAATCCGTTAACGTTGATATCGTAGCATTCATCCGGTTTCTCAACCGATTCGGGCACAGACACCAAAGCCGCGAGATGATGAACGTAATCCGCATCCTTCAAGGCTTCAAAAACCAGATTTCTGTCTGTGATACTTCCGTTATAAAATTTCGCATCGGGGAATAATTCTACGTTGCGGATGAATCCGCTGCGCAGATTATCGATGATGCACACTTCCGCTTCTTCGCGGAGCCATCTTTCCACAATATGGCTCCCTATAAAACCGGCGCCTCCCGTTACCACAACTTTTATTTTTTTCATAGATCTCTGGAAGAGAATTGAGAGTAATTGTTTTCTATAAAATTTTTCACAATCAAAATATCATTTTTGCTGGTTAAATCCGGCACGTGCTCTTTAATTTTATGGCAGTAGAGCGATTTTGGATTTCCGGTTATCATCAGTTTTATTGCGGAAGGAAGTTCCTTTTCCAATCTGACCGGATTTAATGGAAGGTTTATCAGATGAGGCAGAATCATTCCTCGGTTCAGCTTAAAAATATTCATGCTCACACCGATGAAGCCCTCGGCCGATTCAGCTTTGCGGATCTCTTCCGGCGATGGTTTTTCAATTATATCTAAAAGAAATCCCTCCGCATCTTTCAAAGTAACCGCGAATTTTTCTATCCTTTCTTTTTCAACAATGAGTCCGTTTCTGTCATAATCGATCATCGCGTTTGCGTGGCGGCTTTGAAGCATGATGGAGAGTGCATTAACGGAATAAAGATTATCGCTGTTGCAGACTGTAAAAAAATTGTCTTCCCAATCCGGGCGCGAAACCAGCGCCTGAAGCAGCGCGTCTCCGGTCCCGAGCGGTTTGCTTCTTTCTGGCGGAATTTTCTGAACGGCGTAAGAGATTTTAATTTTTTTTGGCGAGAGAGATTCGTAGTAGTTTCGAATCGAGTCGTCGTTTTCGCCTATTACAATCACCGCATCGTCATAACCCGCCTGCACGGCATTGAACAAAAGATAATCCAGGAACGGTCTTTCATTCTCGCCAAGGCGGATCATTCCCTTAGAGCGGTTAACCGCATCATCAAGAATATTTTTCCCTATCTCCCCCACCGGGAGCGAAGAATTTTTCATTCTCGATGAGACGCCCCCGGCCAATATTACAATTCTTCCGCTCAATTATCTTTTTCCGGAGGATTCAATTTTTGTTCCCTCATCCGAATGAACTATCCACGCATCATCAGATATTTTTTTGACGGCATCCAAAACTTTATCTGTGTTCTCTGGCGCGTATGCGAACATGCATCCTCCGCCCCCCGATCCGTTAATTTTTGCTCCGTAAGCGCCTGCGTTCAATGCGGCATCTATCATTCTGTCTATTTTTTCGGTGGAAATTTTCAGCACATCTCTTAGAACTTTCTGATGTTCATTCATCAATCTGCCGAACCGTTTTTCATCAGGCTTCTCGGCGAGCAGAATCTGTTCGGCTTCAAAAGTGATATCCCTGTTTCTCACGGTTCCTTCGAGCAGTTCCATCTCTTCATCCGTAAGTTCATCTTTGTATCTTTTTAATTCTTCGAAAGGAATAGTCTGAAGCGAGAAACCGGGATTTTTCTTTTTAAGATTAGCCGCTATATTCAGAACGCCGCGTTTAACGCGCGCAAGAATAAATTTTGTGTCCTTCGGCTCCTGTGAATTTCCGAGGATGAACGCGCCCGGTTTAAAATTAATTTTTCTCAATTCTATTTTCGGCACGGAACCGAGCCAGATTATACCGCCGACTGCGGTTGAATAATGATCCATCATTCCGCCCGGTTCAGAGAATTCCAGAACTTCCGCAATGTAAGCGAGTTCTGCAATTTTTTCCGGCGGCAGCTTCGCTTTTTGATCGCTCATATTGAGCAAAAAATTTATCCAGCTTACTATCATTGCAGAAGAGGAAGAAGTGCCCGCGTTAATCGGTATATCTCCTTTTATAATGCAGTCGAAGCCCTTTGAAAAAGTAAAGCCTTCATTCATAACTATATTTACGGAACTGCGGAGGTAATCCCGTTCCAGCCGGTACTTCAATTTTTCTTTAATACTGAATGAATCGCTCTTTTTCAGATCCGGCATATCGATCGTGACGGTCTGATCTTCCCTAAAAATTCCCTCTACAAATATTCTTTTTGAGACTGCGCTCGCAATTACCGGCAAACCCAGATAATCCTGATGTTCACCAAAAAGGCACACTCTTCCCGGAGTAGAGATTTTAATCATTTCTTTTTTCATGTCGGCATCAGTTAAACTGGTATTATCAATGGGATTAATAGACACTTCTTTTTTTACAGGAAAATTTTTCTGAAAATAGAAATATCCCTGTCAATAATATATCCATTTTAATATTAAATAATGATCGATTTTTAATATGCGGATTGCCGGGAGGCGGTTTATCAATTTTAGGGAATCACGGCCGAACAAAAGATTAAGATTAACGGAATGTATTCTGAATCACTTAGTTAAATAATCGCTTGACAATATGAGATTTGGAATCTAATTTGAAATTGCTTCTACGAGGGTAGAGGGTAAATTTTATTAGTACCTCCCGTTAATTTAGTTTTATAAAATATATACAGCCGTATAAAGCTGATTAATAAATAATCTATTAATAAATCTCAAGGAGGCACTATGCCTAAAAAAGCTACCGGGGTGGCACTCTCTTTTATTATCTTCATTTTGTTCTCCGCAAATATATTCTCACAAACCAGAACCGGGGTTCCGGAAA
>JAKAMT010000194.1 GCA_021812705.1 Bacteroidota bacterium
ATCTGCCCGATTGTAATATCAACCTTAAAAGATTTCAATCCTAACATGCCCGGAAGAATTGTTAAAAACACGTAGGCATATAATGAAAAGAAGAGCACCTGAAAAATCGAATTGAATGCGACGAGTCCAGCCGCATATTCTGTGTCTCCTTTTGCCAATTCGTTCCAGACAATAACCATCGCGATGCATCTGGCTAGGCCAATCAAAATTAATCCGGCCATATATTCAGGATAATCCTGCAGAAATAAAACAGCAAGAAAAAACATGAGAAGAGGCCCCACTATCCAGTTCTGAACGAGACTTAATGTGATCACTTTGAAATTCTTGAAAACATCGCCCATCTCTTCATATTTAACTTTTGCCAAGGGAGGATACATCATTAAGATCAATCCGATAGCGATCGGAATATTTGTCGTGCCGCTTTGGAAAGCATTCCAGAAGTTAACGAGGCCGGGAAACAGATAACCCCCGAGAACGCCAGCGAACATCGCAAGAAATATCCAAAGAGTTAAATATCTGTCTAAGAAAGAAAGCTTTTTTGACAGCGTGCCCATCTCTATTCTCCCTACATTTTGTGAAATGACCTTTGCACTAAAAATAATCAGGACGAATATTTCTCAACACTACAAATCTATAAACTATTAATAAAATTTAATGCTCTTTAATTCATTAAATGGGTTTTATATAATTCGTAAAAATCTTCTCGGATTTTATCTCTCACTCTTAAAAACACGCGGCGGATTTCTTCTTCGGACCCGTGGGCCTGGGCCGGATCATCGAAACCAATATGCAGATGAGTTTTCACCGTCCCGGAAAAAACGGGACAGGTTTCTTTGGCATTATCGCAGACTGTTATAACATAATCGAACGGTTCATTCAAAAACCGGTCAATGTTCTTCGTATTATTTTTAGAAATATCTATTCCGATTTCCCTCATCACTTTTACGGCCGTAGAATTTACTTCAGATGACGGATTTGTTCCGGCAGAAAAAACTTCCAGTTCTGAGTCGAACGATTTTAAAAATCCTTCAGCCATCTGACTCCGGCATGAATTGCCGGTGCATAATATCAATATCCGTTTTTTCATCTTTATATTTTGCGAACGATACATTCACTTAGTCTTATCAAATATAAAGATTCTTATCCTTAGTGAACATTTCTTAGTAAGTGTTAAATAAGCTATATTTGTCACATGAATTTTGAAAAACTTCATATCAATACTCCAATTTGAGATAGCTGGCAATTCAAAAGCCGCATTATCGTTTCCCCATTTAAAAATTAAAAACCGGAAGTAATGAGTATCTTAAAACATATTCAGAAGAGAAAAACATTCGCGATTATAAGCCACCCCGATGCCGGCAAGACAACGCTTACCGAGAAACTTCTTCTTTACAGCGGTGCAATACAAATTGCCGGAGCGGTGAAATCGAATAAAATCAAAAAAACAGCCGCCTCCGATTTTTTGGAAATTGAAAAACAGCGCGGAATATCCGTCGCCACTTCTGTTCTCTCTTTTGAGTACAAAGATATAACGGTTAATCTTTTAGACACACCCGGCCACAAGGATTTTGCGGAAGACACTTATCGCACACTCACCGCTGTGGACAGCGTTATTCTTGTTATCGATTGTGTTAAGGGAGTCGAAGAGCAGACAGAAAAACTTATGCAGGTTTGCAGAATGAGAAACACGCCTGTGATTGTATTCATAAACAAACTTGACCGCGAAGGCAAAGATCCAATTGCGCTCTTGGATGAGCTTGAACAAAAATTGTCGATAAACCTAAGACCACTTAGCTGGCCGCTAGGGATGGGTACTTCGTTCAGAGGTGTTTATAATATTTACAAGAACAGTTTCGCATTTTTCCATTCCAACAAACAGACGGTTGAAGACGAAATTAGAATTTTCAATTCGATTGAAGATCCCGAGCTGCTGAATACTTTTGGAGAGGGTGCAGTTAAATTAAAAAACGTTATCGACCTTGTGAGCGCAATATATGAGGATTTCGATATCGAGAAATACAGAGCGGGCTCGCTTGCGCCCGTGTTTTTTGGAAGTGCGCTGAATAATTTTGGCGTCAAGGAGTTGTTAGACACATTTATTGATATTGCGCCTTCACCCAAGCCGCGTGAATCTACAAATGGATTAATCCCTCTTGAAGAAAAGGGATTCAGCGGTTTCGTTTTTAAGATCCACGCTAACCTGGATCCGAAACACAGAGACAGAATTGCATTCCTCAGAGTCTGTTCCGGAAAATTTGAGCGGAATAAATTTTATCATCACGTTCGCCTTAACCGCGAAATTAAATTTCCCAATCCGGCAAGTTTTATGGGACAGTCAAAGAGCGTTATAGACGACGCATATGCCGGTGATGTGATTGGTCTTTACGACAGCGGAACATTTAAAATCGGCGATACTTTAACTGAAGGCGAAGCGTTCATGTTCAAGGGAATACCAAGTTTCTCTAGCGAAATTTTCAGGGAATTGAGAAATACCGATCCGTTTAAGTCGAAGCAGTTGGAAAAAGGGATAAGCCAACTGACGGATGAAGGTCTGGCTCAGCTTTTTACCCAGAACTTCGGAAACCGGAAAGTGATAGGTGTAGTCGGACCCCTTCAATTCGACGTTATAAAATTCCGTCTCCTTCATGAATTCGGGGCCAGTGCCGAGTTCATAAATTATCCGTCATACAAAGCATGCTGGATAAAATATGAGAACAAGGAAGAGATAGAGAGTTTAATGAGCCTCTGGTCCAACAATCTTTTCCTGGACAAGAACAAAAACTTAGTTTATATCGCAGAGTCGGCTTATTCTCTTCAGCGCGCGAAAGAAAAAAATCCGAAGGCGCAGTTTCTTTTCAGCATCGAGCACAATGATCAGACACTCGAGATGGAAGATGTTGCCTGATTTTTTAAATTGACGCCGCTAATTTTTTCGCTGTTACCGTGATGCTGAAGATTCCCTCTATATTTGAGTGATAATTGTTTAATCCTTCGGGCGATAAATAGTTTTTCAACAGTTCATCCGGCAATTCAATTTTTTTTACTTTTTTTATCTCTACATTGGCGAATCCCGCTTCTCTTATAATTCGCAGGTATTCTTCCTCCTGAACGGCGCCCGATATGCATCCCGCATACATTTCGGCTGATTTTTTCAGTTCCGCTGGCAATTTTCCTTTTATCACTATATCCGAAACGCAAAAATGTCCGTTAGTTTTCAATATCCGGTAAATCTCCGAGAATGCTTTCTGTTTATCCGGGACAAGGTTGAGAACACAGTTGCTTACGACCACATCAGCTATTGAATTTTCGAGAGGCATGTTTTCAATATCGCCGAGATAGAATTCGACATTTTTGTAACCGAGTTTCTCTTTATTCCTGTTAGCTTTATCTATCATTTCGCTCGTCATATCAAGTCCAATTACTCTTCCCTCCTCTCCAACCAGTGCACGCGATACAAAGACATCATTGCCTGCGCCGCTTCCAAGATCCACAACCACATCTCCTTTTTTGATACCCGCGAATTCTGTCGGCATGCCACACCCGAGCCCCAGGTCTGCTTCCGCCACATACCCGTCGATCGAATCATACTCGTCTTTCATAATTGTATATCCCACAATTTTGCTGTTGGTTCCGCAGCAGGATGAAGGTCCGCAGCACGAGCCGGATTGTTTTGCAATCTGGCCGTATTTTTCTTTTACTATTTCTTTAATCTCATTTTTATTTTCCATTTTAATTCCTTTGCTGTCAGCAGCATACTTTTTTAAACATTTTCATTAATGATTCTTTTGCCTTCTCCATTTTCACATTGTCAAGACAGTAACAGACTTTAGGTCCCTCAATTTCTCCCTGAATAAGTCCTACCCTTTTTAATTCTTTCAGGTGCTGGGATACAGTTGCCTGTGCGAGGGGCATCAGTTCAACAATATCTCCGCACATACAGACATTTTTGTTCGAAAGTATTTTAAGAATTTTAATCCGTGCCGGGTGCGAGAGCGCTTTTGCTATATCCGCAAGTTCGATCTCGTCGGCCGAGAATTCATATTTTTTTAACCTGTTCATCATGTTTTCCTTATCGTTCATCGTAAATATACGATAAGGAGGGACAAAAAACAAGCAGGGTTCATAAAAAATATGAGCGCCTGCTTTAATTATTTTGGATGCAAGGTTACTGCCGTCTTTGGCGGGGCTGCTCTTCTTCCACTTTCTTATCCACAACAGGTTTGTGGTCCATATTGGCGACTTTTACAGCGACGCCGCACGAAAGTTTAACCACTTTGAGAATCTTTTCGAAATTAATTTTTTCCACATCGTCTGTCGGTTTGTGGTAATCGGCTTTCATATCGTCGAAAAAGAACACGACGGGAATTCCTTTTCTTCCGAAATTGTAATGATCGCTTCTGTAATAGAAACGTTCGGGATCGTTAGGATCGTCATATTTATAATTCAGTCCCAGCCGTACGGTCTTGGAATTAACGTCTTTGATCAGCTTCGCAAATTCGCTGCTCAGTTTATCGGAGCCGATGCAGTAGATCGAATCTGCAGATTCCCTTCCGACCATATCCATATTAATATCCGCCGCCACTCCTTTCATAAACGCGCCGT
>JAKAMT010000195.1 GCA_021812705.1 Bacteroidota bacterium
ATTATTTCGGAAAATCCCGATACGTTTTCTAAAGAGGATCTTTCCCGGCTTCATAAAGAGATCCACTTTTCCACTAAAACACTCTTCAAACTTCTGCAAAACCTGCTTGAATGGTCTCAGATGAAAAAGGGATTGGTGGAATATTCACCCGCCAAACTGAATTTGAGTGAAATTATTGAACAAAATCTTGACCTGATCAAATATAAACTTGAAAAAAAATCTATTACCGTGGAAAATGCCGTTGACGATTCTCTGTTTGTATGCGCCGATGAGAACATGCTGAATTCTATAGTTAGAAATTTATTGTCAAACGCATCAAAGTTCAGCAATAAAGGAGGCGCCATTTTCGCAGGCGCAAAAATTCTTCCGCTCGGATTTGTGCAGCTCGAAGTGCGCGACTACGGCATTGGCATGTCGCCGGAGCTTAAAGAAAAACTTTTTAAAATTGAAGAGAAAGTGGGACGCAAAGGAACGGACGGCGAACGGAGCACCGGATTGGGACTCCTTCTCTGCAAAGAATTTACGGAACGGCACGGCGGAATTATAAGCGTTGAAAGCTCGGAAGGCGCGGGCTCCTCATTCTTCGTAACGCTTCCTTCATATAAGAATTAATTCTTTTATCCGTTTACCGGGATCGTTACTTTAAAATGGGTTCCTGATCCTTCTTCTGAAAAAACTTCAATCTTGCCGCCGTGCGAATCTACTGCGTGTTTTACAATCGAAAGTCCCAGGCCCGTTCCCTGTATGTCGATTGCGTTTTTTGATCTGTAAAAAGATTCGAACAATCGGGGCAGATCCTCTTTGGGAATTCCTATCCCCTCATCTTTGATCTCAAAATCTAAATTCTGATCGTCGGCTTCGACTTTTAGATTTATTTTGCCCCCTTTCCGGGAATATTTCACGGCGTTGGAGATTAAGTTCTGAAGCGCAAGTTCCATCTGGTTTTTATCCAGCATGAAATATTTTCTTTCCGCTGCGTAATCGAATTCAAATATATAATCCCCCTTCGCATTCATTTCAGCATCGTGGAAAAGTTTATCGCACAGATTGAAGAAATTTATCGTCTCCGGTTTGAAATTTAATTTTCCTGCATCAGCCTTGCTGATCGTTAAAACATCGTCGATCAGTTTTGTAAGATTAGAGACCGAATTTTTTATCCTGTCGAAATGTTCTTCTGTTTTGTGCGGCTCCCATTTGCCCTGATACCGCTGGATCAGTCCTGCAGATGTTAGTATTGACGTAAGCGGAGTTCTGAATTCATGCGAAGTTGTGGAGATAAATCTGCTTTTTAGATCGCTCAGTTCCTTCTCCTTTTCCAAAGCTTCTTCCAGCCGGTGTTCCGCTTCCTCTTTTAATTTGATCTCCCTTTTCAATTCCTTGTTGATTGCATCCAATTCCTCTGTCCTTGATTCAACAAGTTCCTCTAAGTGGTTTCTGTGCCTCTCAAGTTCAATCTCCGCAAGTTTGCGCTGTGTTGTATCCTGAACAGTGGAAACCATAAGATTTTGTTCCACCAGGGGGATATTAATTGCCGTTATATATTTTTTTTCGCCATGCTTGGTCGTAATTGGAATGTCTTCCCACCTCATGCGCGCGGGATCACCGGTCGACATGTCATTCATTATTCTTGTTTTCATCTCTTCTCTGAAAACGGGATCTCTGTAAACTTTCTCAAAAAAACTTTCCACGGAATCAATTTCACCCTTATCAACGCCGTATATCTGATAGAAATTCTTGCTCATAAGAAGCGCCTGGCCGTCGTTTATCTTATTGACTGTAAATCCGATCGGTGCATTTTCAAGTATAGTCTCAATGAATTCATTCTTCTCTCTAAGCTCTTCCTCTTTTCTTTTAAGTTCCGTTATATCCAGGCAGTTTCCTATGTAACCGATGAATTCCCCGCTGCTGTTATAACGGGGAGTGCCGATATCCTGTATCCACCTGTATTCTCCGGAAGCATGACGTATTCTGTAATCCATTATGAACTTTTCTCTCTTATCGAATGCGGTCAGATAAGTGTTAATGCACGCTTGCAGATCATCCGGATGAACTCCGGCCGCCCAGCCGTCTCCCAATTCTTCTTCCAATTTCCTTCCGGTAAAATCGAGCCAGGGCTGGTTAAAATAGTCGCACATTTTGTCTGTCCCGGAAGTCCATATAAGTGCCGGACCCGAGTTTGCAAGAGTGCGGTAGTGTGTTTCACTTTCTCTTAAGGCTTTCTCCGCCCGGCGTCTTAGTGTAATATCCTGAACGGTTGATATCATAAGATTTTGATCGAAGAGAGGAATATTAAAAATGTGCAAAATTTTATTTTCCCCGTTCCTCGTAGTAATCTCTATGTCATCCCAATCCATTCTTGCGGGATCCATAGACATTATATCTCCCATGATTCTCTCTTTTATCTTCGCCCTGAATTCAGGATCAACGTAAACCTCTTCAAAATATTCATCAACGGTATTGATGCTGCCGTAGGGCACTCCGTAAATCTCTTCAAATTTTTTACTTACATAAACTCCCTTTCCGTCATCTATTGTGTTCACGGCAAATCCAATCGGCGAATACTCAAGTATAGAATCGATGAATCTCTGCTTATCTTGTGCTTCCTTCTCTATTAATTTCCTTCTTGTTATGTCCCGCATTACTACATGTATTGCTTTCCTGTGGTTGAATTCGAAGGATGTAGCGCTTACTTCAACATCCAGAACGGTGCCGTCCATTGTTACGATTTTTTCTTCAAGCGGTTCAACCGCCTGATTTTTCTCCAGCATCGTTTCAATCCGCGACTTTATATTTTCATGAAAATCTTTATGAAAAATGTCGAATGGAGTTTTTCCCAGATAATCTCTTTCATCTTTTGCGCCAAGCAGTTTTATTGCGGCGCTGTTCAAATAAATTATAGAATTATCCTGATTCACAAACACCGCCTCCGGAAATACTTCCATCAAAGTGCGGTACTTTGTTTCGCTCTGGTTAAGAAGTTCAAATGCTTTTTTCTGCTCCTGAATGATTATTGAGATTACAAGGGTTACGAAGAGAACAGAGCCGATAAATGCCTGAAACGCAAATATTTTTACCGAAATCTCAAATCCCTGCTCGGAAAACGGACCCAGATCATGTGCGGATCCGTATAATGCAAAACTCGCCAGGAGTGCATTTGTAATTGCTGCCGTCTGAACTCCGAATCGGAATGCCGTCCATAAGAGCGGAACTAAAATTAAAAACTCTACCGAAGGAAATAATTGAATGTCACGCAGAAAAACAAAGAAACAGATAAATAAAAACAGAATAAAGAGCCCGACGTATTCGGCAATTCTCAAAAAAGATTTCTCGGCCACACGTTTGTAATCCTGCGTGTAAAGTGAAATTACAAGGGGAGTAAAAATAATTATGGAAGCCAAATCTCCAGACCACCAGTCGATCCAGGAGAGAGTCTGACCCGTTAAAAATTTAGCAAATGAAATTCCGGTGGTAGCGCTTATCATCGTGCTGAAAATTGAAGCTATAATGAGAATAAAAAGATGTTTCATAGAAGCCAGATCAAATTTACCGCCGGCGAACTTTGAGATCAAAATAGCGCCTGCAATCGCTTCCAATATATTTCCTGTCGTAAATGCCGCGCTTAAGTAGAGTGGTCTCCCGTTTATAAAATCGAAAATTAAGTTTGCTGGTACTGCCGAGGCAATATAATAACCCCAGTCTTTTCTCTCAGACATTAATAATATAGCGAGTAAAATTCCGCTCGGAGGCCATAACGTGGCTGTGTAGCTCATATGTGATGTTAACATCTGCCCGAAATTTGCGCCGGCAAAATAGAGGAGTCCGCTTAAAAATACTTTGACTATCAAGGGGATATTTAAATTAGCTGGTTTCATAACTTTAAAAAAATCTCATTTTTCTTTTGTAATTAACTCAAAATAAAATATTATAGACTAAATTGAAAATTATAAAATGTTAAAAGCAGAGCCGGCGGTATTATTGAATTAATATAAATGGCAAAATGTCTTGTTATTATTGGATTAAACTATTCTGAAAATATGCATGAAAATTAAAAATTTATATGTGGGTACGGCCGGGTGGTCTTATAAGGACTGGATTGAAAGCTTCTATCCGGGGGCGCAGTCAAAAAATCTTGATTGGCTCGAATTTTATTCGCGCTACTTTAATATTGCCGAAGTGAACGCAAGCTACTATACATACATAAATCCGGCCGTGGTTGAAGGATGGATCAGAAAAGTTGAGGAGAAGAACAATTTTTTGTTCAGTATTAAACTGCATGGAGATTTTACTCATAAGAAAAATTTTTCTAACCGGCAGATTGATGCGGTTAAATATAATCTTGATATGCTTAAAGATGCGGGCAGATTGGCCGGACTCCTTATTCAATTTCCGTATTCGTTTGTGCTTGATAAACCGAATGCGGAGCATCTGAAAAATCTTGTGGAAATATTTTCCGGATACGAAAAATTTATTGAAGTGCGGCATAAAAGCTGGTTTGTGCAAAAATTTTACGACTTCGTCTCCGGGAACTCTTCCTCATTGTGCACTATCGATCAG
>JAKAMT010000196.1 GCA_021812705.1 Bacteroidota bacterium
TATTACTATTTTTTTCAGAAACTCTGTGTAAAGAATATTTATAAGCACATAGAGCCAAACAATAATCATAAAGAACGGATTCATTACGAAGGTTACGGAAGCCAGAAGAATAAAAAGGAAGACCGTCACTAATTTGGCATGTGCGGCGGGAATATTTCCTTTAGCTATAGGTCTCTCTTTTTTAAGGGGATGTATAGCATCTTTGGGGGCGTCAACTATATCGTTGAAAACATATACCATACTTGACGCTAATGCGAACGTGAAAAAACCGGATAGGGCGGTTGCAAAGCTTATTGGATCGAAAATCTGTCTTGCAAATACTGCGGGAACGAACACAAAAAAATTCTTCGGCCAGCTCGTGATTCTGAGTAGACGCGCGTAATAGAATAGATTAGAAAACAACCGACTCTTCATATATTCCAAATTCCTTTTTGAGCTCTTCAACCATCTCTCCAAGCGTCACATAATTTTCCGCAGCATCAATAAGAACGGGCATTAAATTTTTGCCGTCGCGCGCGGCGTTATATATTTCTTTCAGGCTTTTTTCTACCGCCTCATGATTTCTGCTCTGCCGCAGCTCCGCGAGACGTTTTTTCTGTCTCACTTCAACTTCGGGTGAGATTTGAAGTATTGGAATATCCACCTTTTCGTTCTCTTCCACAAAATCATTTATACCTACGATAATTTTTTCTTTCTTCTCAAACTCTTTCTGATACCGGTATGCTGAATCTGCAATCTCTTTTTGAAAATATCCGTGTTCTATGGCGCGTACAACTCCTCCCAGAGAATCGATCTCCGCAAAGATTCTTTCCGCTTCATCTTCCATTTTATTTGTAAGAGCTTCCACAAAGTAGCTTCCTCCAAGCGGATCAACAGTATTTGTGACACCGGTTTCAAAAGCCAGCAGCTGTTGAGTGCGGAGAGCAATCTTAACCGCTTTCTCGCTCGGAAGAGCGAGTGTTTCGTCCATGGAATTTGTATGGAGGGATTGTGTTCCTCCCAGCACCGCCGCCATAGCCTGGAATGCTGTTCTTACAATATTATTCTCCGGCTGCTGTGCAGTCAATGTGCAACCGGCAGTCTGCGTATGAAATCTGAGCCACCATGAACGGGGATTTTTTGCGCCGTATTTTTCTTTTAATCTCTTGGCGTAAATTCTTCTGGCCGCGCGGTATTTTGCTATCTCCTCAAAAAAATCGAGATGAGAATTAAAAAAGTATGAGAGGCGCGGTGCAAACGCGTCTATGTCCAATCCTCTTTCGAGGCAAGCTTCTATGTATGCAAATCCGTCCGCAAGTGTATAAGCCAATTCCTGTGCAGCAGTAGAACCGGCTTCTCTTATATGATATCCGCTCACGGAAACAGGATTCCATTGAGGAACATCATTAGCGCAATATTCAATCATATCCGTAATTATTCTCATTGAGGGAAGCGGAGGAAAAATAAATTCCTTCTGCGCGATATATTCTTTAAGAATATCGTTCTGAAGAGTGCCGCGAAGTTTATCGAATCCAACTCCCTGCTTTCTCGCCACAGCCAGATAAAACGCAAAAACCATGGCAGCTGGAGAATTGATGGTCATTGAGGTGGAAACTTTGTCCAGCGGGATCCCTTCGAATAATATTTCCATATCCTCTAGAGAAGAAACCGCAACGCCGCAGATGCCAACTTCCCCCTGGCTTAAAGGCGCGTCCGCATCCCAACCCATCAGCGTTGGAAGATCGAATGCAACAGAAAGACCGGTCTGGCCGTGCCCCAATAAATATTTGAACCGTTCGTTTGTATCTTCGGGAGTTCCGAATCCGGCAAACTGCCTCATGGTCCATACTTTTCCCCTGTAGCCGTTGGCATGTATACCGCGCGTAAACGGATATTCACCCGGAAAATTTATATCGTCTGCAAAATTTTTTCCTTCAAGATCTTCAGGTGTATAAAGAGGATTTATCGGCATTCCGGAAACAGTTGTATATTTTTTGCCGGGAGACAATTTTTTTTCAATTTCCTCTGCTTTTGCGAATTTATTTTTATAAGCTTCTTTTGCTTTCTGATATTCTGGTGAATTCATTTTATCCTCAATTCTCTGGAGATAACTCTATATTTTTTGTTGCTGATAATTAGACTCGTTAATTAATATTTGTGCCGGTGCCGACTGATCGCTTTTCATGTTAAACTGCTTCCGGAAAAAATACGAAACTGATCGTGACGCCGCAAGAGTTTAAGTCCGCCCGAATCTCTTGTCGAATTCCTCTAATGGAATTTTTATGACTATAGGTCTGCCGTGCGGACAAACATACGGCATTGAGGTGGCGAATAATTTATCTACAAGTATCCGCATCTCATTTTCCGTCAGCTTATCGCCAGCTTTAATAGCCGCCTTGCATGAATATGATTTGGCTAAATTGTCTCTTACTTCAAGCTGGCTTATCTGTTCATTTTTTCTGAACTCGTGAAGAATATCGAGCAATGTGTCAACTTCGTGTTCGACTTTAACATCGGAGGGAATGCCAACAATCAAGAGAGTGTTCTTGGGCTGGAATTTCAGTTCGAAGCCGAGATTGGTAAGATACGGTTCCAACTCTTTAACCAGCTGAAAATCCGCCGGATCCAAATTCACTTTTTGCGGAAAGAGGAGGTGCTGCGCAAACGGAATATTAGCTTCGAAAGACTGCATTGCCTTTTCGTACAGAATTCTTTCATGTGCTACGTGTGAATCGATAATCATCAATCCGGATTTAATCTGCGTGAGAATATATTTATTGTGGAGCAGAACCAGGAACGGCGTCTCGGTATTCTGCAATGCAGATGCCTCGTGATAGACTTCTGTTGTCTGCTTCTCATCGAATG
This sequence comes from Bacteroidota bacterium, assembly GCA_021812705.1. GTDB lineage: Bacteria > Bacteroidota > Ignavibacteria > Ignavibacteriales > Melioribacteraceae > Fen-1258. The sequence continues at coordinate 2,845 of JAKAMT010000196.1, forward strand.
GCGCGGTCACATCAGAACCGGATGAACCGGAATCAAGTTCGCGGCTCAGGCCGTCAAAAAGCCGGTCTACTTCATCCTCGCTTAAAATTGCCGGGCGGCTTAAAGATGCGTCGCGCTGCGATGAGAAAGGCCTGTCGGAAAAATCATCTCGTTGAATTCTGGAACCGCTCTGAAAATGGAGTGATTCTCTGCCGCTATCACTTCCGCTAAGCGAAACGTTCGGCACAAGATCGAACGAGCCGATAGTCTTTTTGATCACCGCCTGAACGAACGAATGGATTTCGCTCTCATCGTCAAATTTCACTTCAAGTTTTGAAGGGTGGACATTCACATCAACTTTTTTTCTGTCGATCTCCATAAAGAGAACAAAGAAGGGATAATCCCCTTTCTCAAGAACATTTTCGAACGCCCTGAAAACCGCGTGGTTCACAATTTTGCTTTGAACATATCTCCTGTTCAGAAAAAAATACTGTTCTCCCTTGCTGCGCCTCAGATATGCGGGCTTGGTTACAAATCCCGTTAGCGAAATGTAATCCGTTATCTCTTTCACATCTATCACCGCATCAAGAATATTATCCGCAAAGATGAGTTTCATCCTATCTTTTAAAGATGAGACCGGGAAATCGAAAATTATATCGTCATCGTTGTAAAATTTAAACGCAATCTCGGGATGGCTGAGAGATAATTTTTTAAATGTCTCAATTATATGCTTCAGTTCCGTCTGGTTTGTCTTTAAAAAATTCCGGCGCGCCGGGACATTGTAAAAAAGATTTTTTACGGAGATGGATGTTCCTTTCGAAAAAGAACCTTTCTCTTTTGTTATAACGGCGTTGTCGTCTATTCGTATCAGAGTACCAAGTTCCTGGTCTCTTCTCTCCGTTTTCAGTTCCAGTATTGAAACAGATGCTATTGAAGCGAGCGCCTCGCCGCGGAATCCGAATGTGCCTATCTCTTCAAGGTCCTCTATCGATCCAATCTTGCTGGTCGCATGCCGCTGTATGGACAGCAGCGCATCCTCCTCAAACATTCCCTCGCCGTCATCCGCGACCTGAATCAAGACTTTCCCGGCGCTTTTGATCATCACATCAATATTCTTTGCTCCGGCATCGATTGAATTTTCGATGAGTTCCTTAACTACAGACTCGGGGCGGTTTACCACTTCACCCGCGGCAATTTTATTGGCAAGATTTTCAGGGAGTATTTTTATTTTTTGAGCCAAGTTTACCTTTTCTTATTTTTTTTCTCTTCTAATATAATGATGAACGGTGAAATCGGTGAATAATTCGTCAGACTCCAGTTGCCAATCGGACAAATCTGTCTCAGGGAAATAAGTGTCTCCTTCCGATTCAAAATTCATCTCAGAGATCATCAGCTCGTCCGCATGATTGATAGACTGTTCATATATTTGCCCGCCTCCAATTATATAAACTTTATCGAAACTTGAAGTAGCGCAGTAATTCAGCGCCTGCTGAAGCGAATAAAATATTACCACCTCTTTGAAATACGAAGTATAATCTTTATTGTTTGTAACCACTATATTTAACCGGCCCGGAAGCGGTTTACCTACCGACTCCCATGTCTTTCTCCCCATCAGCACCGGAGAGCCCATAGTTATATTTTTGAAGTACTGTAATTCTTCCTTCGAATGCCAGGGAACTTTACCGGCTTTTCCGATGACATTATTTTTAGAAACCGC
>JAKAMT010000045.1 GCA_021812705.1 Bacteroidota bacterium
TTTTTTTTTTCTATTCTTGTGGGCGCTTTTTTGAAAAGTGTGTTGTAATTGGAGAATTGGCAGAGTGGTTTGGCAAAGCCATCCCTTTGGGAGAATGCGGCGGTCTTTTTTTTTTTGACTGCCGATGGTGTCTAAATAGTGATTGGAGAGTTGGCAGAGTGGTTGAATGCGGCGGTCTTGAAAACCGTTATAGGTGTAAGCCTATCCGGGGTTCGAATCCCTGACTCTCCGCCAGTAAAAATAAAACCTCGATTATAGCGGATAAACGCTGTTTTCGAGGTTTTTGTTTTTTAAAGGGGTCTGTGTAGACGGCTTATTTGGCTGTATTCTGCATGCTTGGTCATAAGATTTTTTCTAACAATTGATCTGTATTATATGCAATCATTTTAGATTAAAGCCGTTAGAAACCGATTACAAACTGGATATATGCTGGATAAGGCAATAAATATATTACCGAAATATTCGTTTGCAACATAAGATATGTTAAAAAAAAAGTATCTCTTCTAACAATTCAATTCCGGCTATTTCATTAAACATCATTATTGAGAACCTTTCTCTTTTGTACAGCAGAATTTTTTCTGTAAATCGTTTTACAAAATGCAGGCGAATAAAAAACTATGCAATTTTGTCCCACCATAATAGTATTAATCGGTATATCACATATGAAAAGTTGACTGGTGCAAATTAGCCAAAATTTTATATCTTCACCCTCCGGAATTGTCGCTGATTATAACTTTATAAAAACAAATTTGGTGATTGATGATAAAATTATTTTGGTGCAAAAAACTTTTTCTCTTTTTTTTATTTTCACAGATAACTGTTTTATTTGCGCAAAATCAAAAAGAGATTGTTGCTAAAGCCGGTGATGAGATAATCACAAAAGATGAGTTTTACAAAAGATATGAATTTACTCCGCACATAAAATCCAAAACAGCATACGATTCGGCATCCACAAAACGCGATTTCATATACACTCTGATCGGGGAAAAACTCCTTGCCTCTGCAGCGAAATCTGAAAACGTGGATAAAACTCATGAATTCAAGATGATGATGGATTATCTCATGAATATATATTTGCGCGATGCGCTCTATAAAGTTGAGGTTAAAGATAAAATATTTGTTCCGGATTCAGAACTTGTGAAAGGAGAGCACAGAGTGTTAAAGTCTTTTCATACTAAATTTATCTTTTCTACGGATGAGAAAGAGATATATAAGATCTACTCGGAAATTAAAAACGGCGCTTCATTTGACTCTCTTCTAAATTTGCGTTCGGAAAATCTGGAGCAAAGTACATCTCAAGAAGTAACTTTTGGCACCATGAATGAAAAACTCGAGGATATAATTTATAATCTTGCCCCGGGAAATGTAACAGTACCGGTCAAGCTTGATGAGGGGTGGTATTTATGCAAAGTCTATTCGGTAACGAAAAAAATATTTCCCGACGATAACGATAAGAGGAAAGTGGTAAAAATTGTTAAATCGAGATTAGAGAATAAACTATATCAAGATTTCTACATGAAATTTTTTAAGGGAAAGAATGTAAATGCCGATCGGCAGCTTTTCGTAAAGTTAAGCAAAGTCATTCTAAATTATTTGAAAGAAAATGAATCTCTCTTTAAGGAACAGAGAAATAATAAATATCGGCTCGTTGAAAAAGACGCGGCACAGTTCGAAAAGAAATTATCAAAGGACGATCTCAATTCTATCTTCATAAAATTTTCTGAACAGCCAGTAACTCTTTCACAATTTCTGGACTATCTTTCTCTTGAAGGAATGGAGCTGGAAAAAACTGATGAAAAATATATTAACTCCAAACTTAACTCGTTCATTAGAACTTTTATTCAGAATGAGTTCTTATCAAGAGAGGCAATGAGAAGGGGATACGATAAATTGCCAGATGTAGCATCGGAACTAAAATTATGGAGCGATTTTTATCTTTCAAGATTAATGATGACAAAAATATTTTCGAAAGAAAAAGTAACCGATGATGAAGCTTACGAATTTTTTCAAAAAAGTAACCAGATTATTCGCCAGCCTGATCAAGTTAAAATAGCCGAAATCCTGGTGAAGGACTTGAACACTGTAGAACTTATTCTTGATGAAATTGATAAAGGCGAGAATTTTAATAAACTTGCTTCAAAGTACACTATAAGGGATTCCCTCAAAAACAGAGGAGGCGAATTCAATTATTTTGCTGTTTCCGAAAATGGAGATCTCGGCAAGAGAGCTGGGCAGATGAAAATTGGTGATATATTCGGACCGATAAAAACAAAGGACGGATACTCAATCATAAAACTGCTCGATAAAAAATTGGGAAAAAAAATCAAATATGAAAAATTTACCGATGCAAAAGAGGAGATCGTCAATTACCTCCGGACAGAAAAAATGTATAAAAATCTTGACGACATAACGGCTAAAATGGCGATTGATCGCGGTGTTGAAATCAACCAGAACGTGTTACAATCCATTAAGGTGACAAATATCAATATGATTGTTTTCAGAAGATTCGGTTTCGGCGGTCAACTGGTTGCAACACCTTTTTCACCCGATTTTTCCGACTGGATTAAAGTATATAAGGAACTGAAAAAAAAATTAGCGCTGTAGAAAAGGATCAATTAAAAAAGAAGAAGTGTTATGACCGGCTTTTTAAAAAAAATATCTTCGTCGTTGCGCACATATTACTTTTCAGTTGTTTTGATAACGCTGATAGTAATCACTCTGTTTGTCTTAATGGCCCTGACCGGAATTTTAAAATTTAACACGGCGGATGCAATAAAGAAAATATATTTCGCAGACAACATCTCTTCAAGCCATAAAATACTGATTGAAAAGTTTAACAAACTTCATGAAGGTAAAATTGAAGTTGTGCACATAAACCTTCCTTTTGATAAATTTAGTACAAACGAAAGAAAAGAGTTATTAATCAGATCATTGCGCGGCAGAAGTGATCGTATCGATCTTTTTTCTGTAGACCAGATATGGGTTCCACGTTTTGCGAAATGGGCTGAGCCGCTGAATCTTTATTTCAACTCGGTTAAGAGGGACCAGATTCTAGATCAAGTTCTTCAAACCTGCTACTACAACGATACTCTTGTCGCCATGCCGCTCTATTTTGACATAGGAATGATGTATTGTAATAATACTATTCTTAAGAAACTTCCGAATTATGAAAGAATAAAGTTCGAACTTCAGAATTCGATTACCTGGGAGAAATTTATTCAGCTTGGAGTTGAAATGAAAAAGTATGGCAATCCGTTTTATCTTTTTCCGGCTGATAATTATGAAGGCCTGATGTGTTCATTTGTTGAGCTGATCAAGTCTCAGAATAAAAAACTGTTTGAGAATGATTCGATACATCTGAATTCCGCAGCTGTTCAAAAATCGTTGCAGCTACTGATCGATCTTGTGAATAAGTATAAATTATCACCGCCTGAAATTACCGGCTATAGAGAAACGGAGACTTATAACTATTTTGTCAGAAACAAGGGTGTCTTTCTGAGGGGATGGCCCGGTTTTTATAAATGGTACAGAGAAAATATAAAAGATGAGGATGTTTCCGGCACCATTGATAGGTATCCTCTCCCGCATTTTGAAGGCGGAACATCAGCAAGCATAATGGGTGGCTGGAACCTTGTGGTCTCTAAATATTCATCTAATAAAGCGGAAGTTATAGAGTTTATTAAATTTTTGTTGAGTGAAGAATCACAGAAAACCCTTTACCGGGTGGGAGGTTACCTGCCTGTGATAAAATCAATATATGCTGACAAACAGTTCATGCAAAAAAACAATGAACTTTCATTTTATTATGGACTCTTGAATTCCTCTGTGTACAGGCCCTTTCTTCAGCAGTATACAAGATATTCAGATGTAATAGCATTCTATCTTAATGAAGCTATTTCCGGTAAAAGTGATCTCAGAACTGCGCTATATAAAGCTCAGAGAACGGTTAATTCGGGCGATGTTTTCATCAAGTAAAAACGTCAAATGAAAAATCAAGCTTATAAAAATATTAAGAGATATCACTTTGAATTCAAGCACTTGACTGTGCTTTTTGTGGGACTCATCATATTTCAACTTATTCTTTCGTATGTTCATAAAACTACGCTCAGGAATTTTGTTGATAATACGCAGGAATGGTTCCAAAAAAACTCGGCGGAAAAAATTGCAAATCTTAGCGCTACAACACTCGAACTTCTTCTCGAAAACTCAAAATTGAATTTACCTACAAATGAAACCGATAAAAGAAAACTGATACAATTTTTTGATATTATACTCAACCAACAGATTCTGCAACAAAATGTTGAAGAAATTTGCCTGCTTCTGAATGACGGAAAAACCGTCCGCGCAATTGATGGTGGAAAAGATCTTTTTTCATTTATTTCGTCTGGTACGTTTAGTGAGAATAATGCTTCCAGCAGACATGCAGTGGCGATCACACTTTATGATAGTATCAAAAGCGAGCTTCAACAAAATGAACAGATAATAAATATTCTAAAAGATAAGCAGACATATCATATTTTCGTTCCATTTGTTCCGAATGGAGAATTTGTCGGTGCGCTGTATATGAGAAACACCGCGGATGTCACGTTTATACAAAGAGAGATTGTTTCCAGTTACGAAGAGACGTCAATTATTTATTCTGCTCTATTTTTGCTTGGCCTGCTTGCCATGTATTATGTTTCTACATTTACGGTCAAAGAAAGGGACGAAGCGCAGAAATTGCTTCTGGACGAACACGAAGTTAATATTAAAAAACAGATGGATCATGAAAAGGAAGCTCTTTTTACAAAAAGGATCTACCATACGCATCATAAAGCCGAAAAGGTTATGGGTTTTATCAAAGATGATTTGAGAAATATCACTGTTGATAATATGAGCGAAATCAAAAATAGAGTATCCCGGTATTCTAATTTTATTTCGAGGGTTATCTATGATATGAAATGGTATGATCCGCCGATTCAGACTATCAGGAATTCGGCATTCAAAACCGATCTGAATGATGTAATCAAGTTTCTCGTAGATAATATTTTTAACCGAACTTCAAAAAAATCCGGCTCGTTTGAAATCCAATATTTTCTTGATAAAAAAATTCCGATCATTAACATAAATGAATTTGTGGTCTGGGAAGTGATTGAACCGCTTGTTCAAAACAGCATTGATCATTGCGGGGATGTAAATCTTCTGATTAAAATTGAAACCGCATTTGTATCTGAAAGAAAAGCCACAATATTGCGGATAACAGATAATGGAATTGGAATTCAGAAAGATCTTTTAATAGCTGATGAAAAAGGAGTGAAGAGACTTTTTCTTGAAAACGTAACCACGAAAGAGAATGAAAAATCAAGCTCAGGATATGGCTGCTATATTGCCTACCAGATCGCAAGGCAACGCTGCGGCTGGTATATCGACGCGGAAAATCTACCCGAAGGCGGCTGCAGATTTACTATAACAATTCCGAATTAACTTTGGAGACTTTAATGCCGAACGAGAGTCAAATAAATGTTTTGCTGATCGAAGATGAAGAATTTGATATGAGAAGGGTTGAGAATACAATAAAACCGTTCGAGGAAAGAATTAAAATTCTGGATGTAGTCTCAGACGGTAAATCTGCAATAGAACTGCTAGAAAAGAAAAAACATCTCTATGATATTGTTATAATGGATTTTCAGATTGCTGGCGGTTTGAGAGGCGAACAGCTTATAAAAAAAATCAAGGATTGCGATTCTGCACTCCAGATCATTGTTATAACCAAGATGACAATTAATATTTCTGATTACGAATTTGCGCACAGGTTACTGGAGGCCGGAGCTTTCTGGTACTGCACAAAATATCCCGGAGATATAGAAGAATATATTTATCAGCCTACTGATTTTATACTTAGCATTTTCAATGCATTCGAGCGGAAAAAATTAATAAAGGAAAAACAAAAATCGAATCAGAAGATTGTTCAAAATGTTAAGGATCTGCTCACAAATAAAAAAATAATCGGTATCTCAGCTTCATCGGAGAAAATGCGTAAACAGATTGAAAAATATTCTCAGAGTAATGTGCCAATTCTCATTTCCGGATCTTCAGGAACGGGAAAAGAATTGATCGCATATAATCTTCACTACAACGGGTTACGGAAATACGAGAATTTTGTACCAATCAATTGCGGTGGAATTCCAGATCAACTTATTGAAAGCGAACTTTTCGGTTATGAAAAAGGAGCATTCACCGGAGCTGACAAAGGGAAGCGTGGTTTATTCGAAATGGCAAATAACGGAACCATCTTCCTTGACGAGATTTCGGAACTACCCATCTCAGCTCAGGTGAAACTGTTGCGGGTGCTTCAGGAGGGAGAGGTTGAAAAACTTGGCAGGACCGAAAAAGTCAAAGTGGACGTTCGTATAATTTCAGCAACAAACCGCAATCTTGAAGATGAGATTCGGGAGAAAAGATTTAGAGAGGATCTCTATTACAGGCTGAACGTTGTGCCGATCCATGTTCCGCGATTGTGCGAACGTCAGGAGGATATTCCAATTCTGATTGAACATTTCATGAACGCGTATGCGATTGATATGGGAAGAGAAGCTCCGGTCTTGCAGAAGGATACAATTAAAATGCTTGTTGATTATGAATGGCCGGGTAATGTCCGCGAGCTTAAAAATCTTGCCCAGCGTCTTTTGTTCTTTGATGAAAATGTAATTACACTTGAATTAGTTCAAGCGGCGCTGAACCGCCGGTCAACTTCGAGCGCAATGGACTATAATGATTCGGTAAATTTTAGATCGGAAGACGGTAACCGCCCTTTGAAAGAGATGGAAAAAATTTTGCGGTTGAAATATTTTAAGTATATCCGCAATAATTCGGAGTCGGATGCCGAAGCTGCGAAAAAACTTGGACTCGCCCCACCAAATTACTATAGAATGTGCAAGGAACTGGGAATCAAGTAAGTTATCCTATTGATAATGATCTATTATTAACTTGATAACATTAATTATTCTCTCTTGTTGATAGTTGGGTTTATATTAATTAAAGCGGATAGAATTCCAACATTTTGTGGTACCATAATTGCTTCTAATGTTCTCCTTTTGTGCATCAGATCTTCCCAGTGTTGAATTGCTTAGTTGTTTATAAAGCAGGCGGAGAGTGAGCGGGGGTGAATTTTAAAGAAGGTTTACGAATCATTGAAAAAATACGGAGAAAAATTTCTGATGAAAAAAGTGATTTCCATATTAATGCTAAATATTATTTTCCCGGTTTTGTTGAACGCTCAGAGCTATAAATTGATCTGGTCGGATGAATTCGACAGTACTTCTGTAGATCTTAACAAATGGACGTTTGAGATAGGAAATAATAATAACGGATGGGGAAATAACGAACTGGAGTATTATACAGGCAGAAGCAACAACGCTTATCTGGAAAACGGAAATCTTGTTATTAAAGCATTAAAAGAAAGTTACGGAGGGAAAAATTATACATCGGCAAGAATTAAAACTCAGGGAAAATTTTCATGCAAGTACGGAAAAATTGTTGCGAGAATGAAACTCCCTTATGGAAAGGGAATCTGGCCGGCGTTCTGGATGCTCGGCGATGCAATTTCATTTGTAGGATGGCCAAAGTGCGGTGAAATAGATATTATGGAGATGGTTGGCGGTGGAGTTCTGGGTGATAAAACCGTTTACGGTACGGCGCATTGGGATAATAATAATACGCATGCCCAATATCCTGATGGTGCTCATCCACAACCATACATTCTTCCTTCCGGCAGTTTTTCTGATGACTTTCATACATTTGATATTACATGGGATTCGCAAAAAATTATATGGCACGTTGATGATAAACAATATTGCGCCCTCACGCTCAATTCAAGTTTAAGCGCTTTCCAGGAAACTTTTTTCATATTGCTCAATATGGCTGTCGGCGGAAACTGGCCAGGCAATCCGGATACTTCAACAGTATTCCCGCAGACACTTACCGTTGACTATGTCAGGGTTTATCAGTTGTCATCTTCAGTGGGAAAGAATAATTCTGAAATTCCAGAAAAGGTTTCACTTGAACAAAATTATCCCAATCCTTTTAATCCAGAGACGAACATTAATTTCAGCCTGCCAAAGGCAGATTACGTCAGGCTCGTAGTCTATGATTCGCTTGGAAGAAAAGTAGCTACACTCGTAGATGGAATGAGGGCGGCCGGCGAACACCACGTAAATTTTAATTCTCCCGAACTGGCTCTTTCTGACGGGGTCTACTTCTATAAATTAACAACTGGGAATAATTCTCTGACAAAGAAAATGCTCTTATTAAAATAATAAGTCGAACTTATCAAACTAATAAGTCTCGTTTCATTATTAAGTTTTTCTATCAAGTTTAATACGAAATTCAAAGGAAAACTACTGGTATCATTTTTGAATTATTCTTGTTATGACCAATCCAATAACTCTTTACGATAGTTTAGTAATCATATTTTATCTGATCATTGTTTTAGCCATTGGGCTATATTCAAGAAATAAGGATAAAAACACAACAGACTATTTTCTCGCTGGGAAAAATCTGGGCTGGTTCGTAATCGGCATTTCAATTTTTGCAACAAACATTTCGAGTGAACATTTTATAGGACTTGCAGGTTCGGGTGCCTCACGCGGTCTTGCTGTGGGTCAGTTCGAATTAATAGCAATATTCTTCCTGGTCATTCTTGGATGGATTATAGCACCCATCTACAAAAACGCAAATATTTTTACTACTCCGGAATATCTAGAAAAAAGATTCGATGCATCAAGCAGAAAATTTTTTTCTGCTTTATCAATTTTCACTTATATTATTACTAAAGTGCTCGTAACTCTTTTTGCTGGGGGAATATTATTCAATAAACTTTTCGGGTTCAGTATTTTTTCATCGGCTATTATCATTGTTTTAATTACCGGAATTTACTCTGTTGTAGGCGGTTTTTCTGCAGTAGTAAGAACACAGGTGTTCCAGGGATTAGTTTTGGTAATAAGCACAATTGTTTTAACATTTTTTGCTCTTAATGAAGTTGGAGGTATTTCAGCGCTTCGTGCAAAACTTCCAGGTGAGTATTTCCAGATGTTCAAATCTATAGATGATCCTGAATTCCCGTGGACAGGAATTATTTTTGGCGCTCCGATAATTGCATTCTGGTATTGGTGTGCTGATCAATATATAGTTCAGCGGGTACTTGGAGCTAGGACAATAAATGAGGCGCGCAGAGGAACTCTTCTTACAGCATTTCTTAAAATATTTCCGATTTTTCTTCTAGTACTTCCAGGAATTGCAGCTGTTGCACTATTCCCCGGAATAAAAGGCGATGATGCTTATCCGACTCTTCTCGCTAGCGACATTTTGCCAATTGGAGTAAAAGGACTGGTCATTGCCGGATTTCTTGCTGCAATTATGTCCTCCCTTTCAGCGGCATTCAACAGCATTGCGGCACTGTACACGATTGATTTTTATAAGCCGAAACATCCGGAAGCTTCTGACAGAGCATTGGTTCTGGTGGGAAGGATGACGACTATTATCATTGTTATCCTTGTGATACTCTTGGTCCCTTTTGTTAAGATTATAAACTCGCAGATATATATTTTTCTTCAAAGCACGCAGGCATTTATCAGCGCACCTATTACGGCAGTTTTTTTACTTGGGCTGACCGTCAAAAAAATTAACGCCAGAAGCGCATTCCTTACGCTGATCATTGGCGAAGCTATTGGTGTCTCAAGATTTGTTGTTGAACTTTTGATGAAGTCGGAAGTGATTTCAAATCCTCTGTTGCTTGCATTCGCTAAAATAAATTATCTGCATTTTACAATCTTTCTATTCCTCGGGTCATCGATTTTATTGCTCATGTTAAGCTACATCTTCAATACCGAAATTGTGAATACTAAATTGATCCAGAACTTAACAGTAGGTGGATTTGATAATTCCGTATTGGCTGAATCAAAAAGTAAAAAACAGTTCAGAATAAATATAATGCTCTCTAGTTTACTTCTGATAGTAGTTATTGGATTATTCTCGTTATTTAATTAAATAAATCGATTCCATTGAAAATTGAATCGAAAGATTACTAACTAATAGGAGGTACCACCAAATGAGAAAGTTATTTATACTATTAATGCTTTTCTCTTTTGCAGTTGCTTTACACGCCCAAACCAAAATGATAGAGAATATGGATACGGCGGCTGTTAATAAGCATTTCACAGTATCGTCTGAAGGCGGTACTGCTGTGCAGACTGACGTAACAACGGATAAAAAAGAGGGAACCGGCTCTTTAAAGATTTTTGCAAAGGTTCCGTCTGTTCACTCATGGGGTTCATTTGTTGGAATTAATCATTCTTACGGCGATAAACCAATGGACTGGAGTTCTTATGATACTTTGAGTTTCTGGATCAAAGTTACAAAGGCTCCAACAATTCCGGCTCAGGTCGTAATGCGCCTCCAGCTTCAGGATCAGCCGAATCCCACCGACGCAATGGAACTTTATATTTATGAAAATGCAACAATACTTGACGCAGTCCATGACTGGACTCTCATAAAAATACCCCTATATGATACAGGCACTCCTGAGGGTGCTAAAAATCCGGATGACAAAGGATTTGTTATCAGTCCATCAAGCTGGGGACTTCCAAGAAACAACAGCACATTCGATATAAACAAAATATCTACTTTTGAATTTGACGTAGTTACCACAGCAACTGACGCCGATTCTCTTGAATATATGCTTGATGAATTCCAGCTGAGCGGTTCCAGGGCTGTTCCATTTATATTTTTCAACGGCAAGGTGGCCAATTCTGCGATGGACGGAGGATTTACATGGGGACAGTCTGCTTTGAGTTTAGAAGATAACGCGGGACCAACCGGAAAAGAAAAAACATATAAGTGGATTCTTGGCGATGAATGGGGTAGCGGATGGACAGGTATCGGCTGGAACCTCACCCCGACTAATATGGCAGGCGCATTTAAAAAAGATTCTCTGCAGTTCCAGTATAAAGCCGAACATGGCATTGGCGTTTTGAGAGTTCAGTTGGAGGGTGGCGGAGGAAAAAGTGCAATTAAATTTACTCCTGTCGCCGATAACGCATGGCATACATATAAAGTGGCTTTGAAAGATTTAACATTCCACGATGGGGTTCCTGCTATAGATTCAACGCATGTTACAGCCCTTGGATTTATGTCTGATGGGAACTCCACTGCAGCATTGGGCAAAGCAGTCTACATTACTTACATATGGACAGGGAATCCTGTAGTTGACGTTGTTGCACCGGTTGCTGTTACTAATGTTGATGTAACAAAGCAGACTAATTATAATACAATCAGATGGACGGATGTTGCCGCTGAAACCGGTGAAACTTACTTTGTATATGCAAGCAAATCACCTATTACAGATATAAATGCTAAAAATGTTGAAGTAGTTAAATTAAATGTCCCGAAGGGTGTTCAAACTGCAGATCATCTTCTCTTCTCACCTGTCACCGATCAGGATCAGACTTATTACTATGCTGTTGCATGTCAGGATGCTGCCGGAAATATTTCCCCATTGGCAACTGCCCCTGCTTCAGTAACTAATAAAGGTAAAGGAGTTGCAACAATTACAGTAGGTGCACCAACAAACTTTAAAGCTGATGGTGATCTTTCTGAATGGTTCGGATATATAAATCCATTCTATATCTGGCCATCCAAAGGAGCATTCTGGTCACCGACTCTAAAAGCCAATACTGGAGATAATGATCTTTCAGTTACTGCATTTTTATATATAGATAATAATAATTTATATGTTGCATTTGACGTTACCGATGATTATGTATTTCCTGATCAAATGCCGAATTCATACGAAAATGATTCCCCCGATTTGTTTATTGGTCTTTATGATTCAAGAGGAGCCAAACACGTTGGAAATAACAAGACAGGCTCTGAACCGGATTATCATCTAAGATTTAACAAAGCTGCCATTCGTTCAGAAGGCGGCGGTAAAGATGCTGCTACATTAATGCTTCCAGGTGAAAATTATTCATGGACAGAAAAAACATTCCCAGGGTCAGGCTACATTATTGAAGCTAAAATTCCTTTCTCTCTTTTAATGACAACTTTTAAGGACAATATCTACGTTAAACAGGGAATGAGATTGCCGATAGATTTCTCCATAAATGATAATGATGACGGAAAAACTCGTAAGGCAGTAATGTGCTATTCTAAAGATAACCTTGATTTGTCCTATGCACATGTAGAAAACTGGACCTATACATTTTTAGGAAATATTGATGGAGTTATAACATCAACCAAAGAAGAATCAAGTCTTCCAACACAATTTTTACTTTCACAGAATTATCCAAATCCGTTTAATCCTACTACAAGCATTAAATATTCAATTCCTAAGTCTGGATTAGTAACGCTGAAAGTATATGATATTCTTGGGCGTCAGGTAGCAGAGCTTGTTAATAAACAACAAGAAGCAGGAAGCTACAATGTTAGTTTTGATGCTTCGAAATTAACATCCGGTGTTTATTTATATAAAATAGAAAGCGGTTCATTTGTCAGCACAAAGAAAATGATGTTAGTGAAGTAAGATTAATTTAGGGGCATATACTAAAAAATGTGCCCCTTTCTTTTTACAAATTCAAATCTCCAAGGGAATGACTATGTGTAATATCAAGAAACCGAAGGAAATAAAATTGAACCGATTTGAAATTTCTCTATCTCGGTTGATTGTTTTTCTGCTTTTAGCTGCGGGTTCTGTTGTGAATGCGGGCACTACTGGCAAACTTGCTGGTCGCATCGTAGATTCTGAAACAAAAGAACCAATTATTGGCGCAACCATCATTATAAAAGGAACCAACTTTGGCGCTTCCGCAGATTTAGAGGGCGATTTCTACATCAATAATATATCTCCCGGAACCTACACAGTAGTAATAAGTGCAATCGGATATAATAAGACAACTATTGAAAAGGTTATGATAAGAATAGATCTTACTACGCGTCTGGATACCAAACTGACGCCTACAACCATTAATATGAATGAAGTAGTTATTCAGGCCAAACAGCCCCTTGTAACAAAAGACTTAACTTCATCATCATCAATCATCTCATCCGAAGAGATTAAATTAATGCCGGTTGAAAATATTAATCAGGTTATTAACCTTCAGGCAGGTGTTGTAAACGGACATTTCAGGGGAGGCCGCAGTGGAGAAGTTGCCTACCTTATAGATGGTGTTTCGGTAACGGATGCTTTCAATGGAAGCGTTTCCATTGGTGTGGAAAACAGCTCTGTTAGAGAGATGGAAGTTATCAGCGGTACTTTTAATGCCGAGTACGGCCAAGCAATGTCCGGAATAGTTAACATCGTTACAAAAGACGGTTCACAAAATTTTGAAGGCTCGGCTTCCGCCTATGTTGGAAGCTATTTTACAAATCATACCGATCTTTTTCAAAACCTTAACAGGTTTGACCTGAACGGACCAAAAGATTTTCAACTTAATTTTAACGGGCCCACAAAAATGCTGAACGGATTGACATTCTTCTTGACTGGAAGATATTACAGAGATGACGGATACCTGTACGGTCAGAGAATTTATAATATTTGGGATGACAGGCCGACTTTTCCCAATCTGCAGGATCCTACGTTCTATATAAATAACAATACCGGCGACAGCGCATATGTTCCTATGAATCCTTCGGAAAGAAAATATTTCAACGGCAAGTTGACATATGCATTTAGCCAGTGGAAGTTCAGCTACAGCTTTTTCTGGGATGACAACTGGAATAAATATTACAACCATTTTATGAAATGGACACCTGACGGAATAAAAAATCATTACAGAACAAATTATGTTCATAATTTTCAGTTATCCTGGATTCCATCTCAAAGCACATATTTTACTTTTAAATTTTCTTCCAATCTCAATAAGTACAGAGGTTATCTCTTCGCAGATGAATTTGACAGCCGCTATGTGGATCCAAATCAGGGAAGTCCTTATTCCGACTACACATTCAGAGCCGGCGGAGAGGAAACGGACAGGTACTACAGATATACGCACACATACATTTCTCAGTTGGCATTCGAATCACAGTTATCAAAAGAACATAAAGTTAAAATTGGATTTGAAGGAAGGATGCACGAAATCTTCGACAGTTGGAAAGACATAAGGAATTTAGCTGCGGGTCAGATTGATTCAGTAACCGGACAGGCGAAATTCGTACTCGGCTACAGCGATCCGAATACAAAATACAATACAATCTTCACAAGAAAGCCTGTTGAATTCTCAGCTTTTATTCAGGATAAGATGGAATATGATATAATGATTATAAATGCGGGTGTAAGACTTGATTATTTCGATTCACGCGATCGCGTGCCTGTGGATATCCGCAATCCTTTGAATAATCCTAACTTCAACGGTGCCAATGAATACAGAAAAGCAAATGTTGAATATCAGATAAGTCCGAGATTTGGAGTTTCATTCCCGATTTCAGATAAAGGGGCAATTCACTTTTCATACGGCCATTTTTTTCAGATCCCGAATTTTGAAAACATGTACACAAATACTTCTTATATAATTGATCAGACAACTTCGCTTTCTTCAGTCCTTGGTAATCCGGAATTGAAAGCTCAGAAGACTGTCAAATATGAACTTGGTTTGCAACAAGTTGTATTTCCAGATGTATCGCTGGATGTCTCCGTTTATTATAGCGATATACGTAATCTTCTGGGAATGCAGATTCTGTCCACATATGAAGGATTTTTATTCGGTCGTTATATTAATCGTGATTACGGAAATGTTAAAGGAATGGTATTAACATTAGATAAAAGATTTGCCAATTACTTTAGCGCAAAAATAGATTACACTTATCAGGTTGCTTCGGGAAATGCCTCGGATCCTATGACTGAATATAATAACAACTCATCTGACCCGCCCGTAGAATCTAATAAAAAAACAGTTCCGTTGAACTGGGATCAGACACATACTCTGAATGTTTCTCTTAATTTCGGAGATCCAAGCGACTGGACTGCTGGTTTGATTTTCAGTTACGGTTCAGGAGGACCTTATACAGTCGATCCGAGATATGCCCAGGGATTACGTTTTGAAAATGACGGAAGAAAACCGGCAACATACAATGTAGATTTGAAGGCAAACAAGCATTTCAAAATATTCGGTTATGACTTTAACACGTTTCTGCTTGTATATAATCTGTTAGATATAAAGAATGAATACAGCGTATATGGTTCAACCGGAAGAGCAACCGCGGATCTGAATACACAATTTGCGGGACCAATTATTGGCTTGAATACATTACAGCAGTATATAAATAATCCTTCAATGTATTCGTCACCAAGAAGAATCAGTATTGGGTTCAATGTTGGATTTTAATTTTTATAAACGGAGTTAATAATGAAGCGAAATTTTTTGTTGATAATGTTTTTCTTTACAGCGGCTTCAGTGCTTTTAGCGCAAATTGATCCTCAGATACTGAAATATAGATCTGAACCGTACGGAGATAAAACATATAGAAAAAAAGGAATCATGGATGGTAATAGAATTAGAACCATCTACCGAAATGACGGACAGGTTGGAACATGGCCTGACAGACCCTCCGGTGAATGGCCGAAAGGGACAGGGCATAATTATATAGATGGTGTTACCGATCTTATATCTGCCGCAGTAAGAGCACCAGGCAATGGAGAACTGGTTCATCCACTGATGACATCGTATCGCGAAGAGGTAAATTTTGATCCGGTAACAAATGAGTTATGGGTTATGGAACCGGTCCCGGGATATGCCAATCCTTCCTCTGAGGAACCTGCAATCAGTACTAAGCCCTCAACTTGGCCTTTAAGCTGGCCGAGTGTTCTTCCTTATGTAGATAACACGTGGAACGGATACTGGTATGGATATTTTGGTAAAGGAGTTCAGAATGCTGATTTCGAAACTTTCTATGTAATGGATGATTCAAAAGCCAAGAAATATTCCAAAGATCCTTACGATTATTTTCCCATTGCGTCCGATCATAACAGAACTGGTTTAGGTCTCAGAGTTGAGGTTAGAGGATTCCAATGGTCACACGTTCTTGCCGAGAATTGTATCTTCTGGCACTATGATATTATAAATATTTCTGATGTCAGTTATGACACAACTTATTTTGGAATGTATTGCGATACCGGAGTCGGAGGTGTTGACGACGGAGGAGATGATAACGCATCATACAATACTCTTCTGGATATTGCTTATGCATTTGATAATGACGGTGTAGCGCCTCCTGGAAACTGGAAAACAGGTTACGTGGGATATGCTTACCTTGAAAGTCCGGGAAATGCTTTTAACGGAATCGACGATGATGAAGATGGAATGATAGATGAAACTCGTGATAACAATATTGATGATAACCATAACTGGGTTGGTTTTACTGATCTGAATAATAATGGCAAGTGGGATCCTGAATTAAATGAACCGTTGAACGATGATGTTGGTCATGATGGAATTGGTCCTTTGGATCTTGGTTACATTGGTCCGGATGAAGGCGAAGGTGATGGGAAACCAACGGATGGTGAGCCCAATTTTGACAGATTGGATAAAGATGAATCAGACCAGATTGGTCTTACAAGTTTATCAATTTATCGTTTGGCAGGCAAAGGACCAACAGACGGTTGGCCAAAAAATGATGAAGTAATGTGGAGAAAAATGGCTTATCAGAATTTCGACACAACTCTGCAGAATTCAAATATAAGTCTTGTATTCGGTTCAGGCCCGTTTCCATTGAAGAAAAATAAAAGAGAAAGATTTTCTATGTCTCTTGTTTACGGAGTTGACTTTAACGACATGATCTTTAACAAGCAGACTGTGCAGGACATTTACAACGCAAACTATAATTTTACAAAACCTCCTTATAAACCAACATTAACGGCTGTAGCTGGAGATAAGAGGGTATTTCTTTATTGGGACAGTTATTCAGAGACCTTTAGAGATCGCTTCCTTGGGTTTGAAAACGGTGACCCGAAGCAGGGATACAAAAAAGCATTTGAAGGTTACTTGTTATACAGAAGTGAAGAGCCTGAGTTTAATGATATTAAAGTAATCACAGATTCTAAAGGGGAAGCCAAGTATTGGAAACCCATTGCCCAATGGGATATTGTAGATGGAATTAAAGGACCAGACCCAATTGGAATTAATGGAGCGCACTTCTGGAGAGGTGATGATACAGGACTTGAGCATTCTTATGTTGATACAACAGTAGTTAATGGTAAGGCATACTATTATGCGTTAGTTGCTTACAGTAAGGGTGATCCAAATTTTGGAACTAAAGGATTAATTCCCACAGAAAACACAAAGATAATTTCACAAGATCTGGTTGGTAACATAAAATTTGTTGATTACAATTGCGCAGTGGTAACACCTAACGCCCCTACCGCAGGTTACAAAGCCCCGCAGGTGCTTGGCGATGTTTCAAAAGTAAATGAAGGAATTGGAAGTGGAAACTTAGTTGTACAAGTTTTAAATCCGACTGAAATTAAAGAAGGCGCACAGTATAAAATAATATTCAACTCGGCAGGAAAAGTTCCTGCTTACAAAACTACTTCGTACTCAATAGTAAGAGTGATGAATGGAAAAACAGATTCACTTCATACTGGTATTGATTCATCAAATATTGGGAAGGGAAAATACAGTCCGCCATTTGATGGATTAGCCGTCTCTGCTGTTAACGATACAGCGATAGTAGTGAGACATGATAAAACTGGCTGGCTAGTGGGGCATAGCAACGCGGTACTAATGGTTACACCTGATAATACACAACCGGCTAGAGATGTTCGCTGGCCTTCAGACTATATAATCGAATGGCTCGGTTCCCCTGCGTCAATGACTCCATTTACCAAAATTAATGTTCCGTTTAAAGTAAAAAATCTTTCGCGTGGCGATTATGTGCAGGCGGAAGTATTTGATAATAATAACAATAAGATATTTGATCTTGGCGATGATATTGTAATTCTTGAATATATCGGTACAGCATTCAAACTGACATGGAGAATAAGTTACGCAAGAGCTAACGGTGGTTCGACAAATGAACCTGTGGCGGGTGATCAATTCATCATTTCGATAGCCAAACCATTTATATCCGGAGATAATTTTGTTTTTTCTACAAAGGCAGCATCCCTTGATATAAATAAAGCAGAGAGCGATCTCAATAGAATAAAAGTTGTTCCTAATCCATATATAAGCGCGAATAGCTGGGAAAAAAGAAATCTTAATCAAACTGGTCGTGGAGAAAGGAGGATAGATTTTATTCATTTGCCGGCAAAGTGCACAGTACGCATCTACACTATTACAGGTGCGCTTGTAAAAACTCTTGAAAAAGAGAGCGAACCTGCTGATGGAGCCCTCTCCTGGGATTTAGTTACAGAAGATGGAATGGATATTTCCTATGGTTTGTATGTTTTTCACGTCGATGCTCCGGGAATAGGTTCCTACATCGGAAAATTTGCAGTCGTTAAATAGTGGTGGAGAAAAAAATGAAGAATAAAATCTTGATATTATTTACATGCGTTTTAATTGCAGTATCGGGCGTGACTGCACAAAGTTTCGTTTCCAACGTATCCAAAAAAGGGACCAGTGCTGCACCGTTTCTTTCTATTGGCCAGGGTGCAAGAGCTGTTGGAATGGGTAGTGCATATGTGGCAGTCGCGGATGACCCAACTGCAATTTACTGGAACCCTTCCGGCTTAGCTAATCTGGACGGTACCAGTATAGTGTTTGAACATACAAGCTGGATTGCTGATATCAAATATAATTTTCTGGCGGCAAGCTACAATCTAGGAAACTTAGGAACAATCGGATTCAGTTTTATCTCTTCCGATATTCCAGAAATGGATGTAACTACTATAGCAGATCCAGAAGGAACAGGCGAAACATTTTCCGTAAATGATGTTGCCGTTAGCTTGGCTTATGCCATCAAATTAACAGATAATTTTTCTATAGGTTTTAATCCTAAATTTATACAACAGAGAATATGGAGAATGTCAGCTACTGCTTTTGCAATAGATATGGGAGTTCAATATGTAACACCTTTTGACGGAATTGTACTTGGAATGTCAATTTCAAATTTTGGTACCAAAATGAAACTGGATGGAAATTCATCACTGGTCCTTTATGATCCTGACCCGTCAAGTACAGGTAACAATGGTCAGATTCCTGCCAACTTATCTACAGATGAATGGGAATTGCCTTTGAACTTTAGAGTTGGTATTTCTTATATGCCCGTTAAAACCGAACAGCATAAATTCCTGATCGCTATTGACGCTGCTCATCCGAGCGACAATTATGAAAGTATAAACATAGGCGGTGAATATACATTTCATGATATATTTTCAATAAGAGGTGGATACAAATCCCTATTTCTTCAGGATTCAGAGGAATCAATAACATTCGGTTTTGGTATCAAGCAGTTGTCGCTGGGAAATGTGTCTTTTAAAATTGATTATTCTTACGGAAAATTTGGAAGACTTACGAACTCACAAAAGTTTTCCGTGGGAGTTACATTCTGATAATTTTTTAAAAGATTGCTTCAATTGTTCAATTTGTTTCCGGAACTTATGTGTATGAATACTTGAATTTGAAGTGTGAGATAACTTTACACTTCAAATTCATGTTGCAAGAGAACTATAATTACACAATTTTTTTGAGTATTAAAAAATTTTCTCCTTTGTTCTTGTCAGGACGGGAAAACAAATTAAAGCGGAGTAATGAATGGCTTCAATAGCACCTACACCTTTCAAATCAGGATCGAGAAATAACGGACAAAATTATAATTTTGCTCTGACTGTGTTAACTTCTTTATTCTTTATGTGGGGATTTATCACTTGCTTGAATGATATTTTAATACCTCACCTCAAAGCGGTTTTCACATTAAATTATACGCAGGTTATGCTGATTCAATTCAGCTTTTTTACTGCATATGCGGTAGTATCTCTTCCTGCCGGTATTCTTGTTGAAAAGATCGGTTATAAAAATGGTATAGTGATTGGTTTGATCACAGCTGGCATTGGCAGTTTATTATTTTATCCTGCAGCGGGAATGCAGTCATATGTAATGTTTTTAATTGCGCTCTTTGTTCTAGCATCCGGAATTACAATTCTACAAGTTGCGGCAAATCCTTACGTGGCAATTCTAGGCAAACCGGAAACAGCATCTAGCAGGTTAAATCTTACCCAGGCTTTTAATTCGCTCGGAACAACAATCGCTCCATACTTTGGATCTCTAATTATCCTGTCAATCGCAGTCAAGACCGTCGAAGATTTTAAAACTATGACGGCGGATCAAATTTCAGCATATAAATTGGTTGAATCGAGCGCTGTACAAATTCCTTATCTTGGACTTGCTGCAGCTTTATTTGTCATAGCAGCAATTTTTGCGATAATAAAATTGCCAAAGATAGAATCTGCCGATGTTAATGCGAGCGGAAAAGAAGGCATCAATTATCATGAAATTCACAAAAGCGCTTGGGGCTACCGTCATTTAGTTCTTGGAGCAGTTGGGATTTTTGTCTATGTAGGTGGAGAAGTCTCAATAGGCAGTTTCCTTGTCAATTATATTGGTCAACCGTTCATCGCAGGATTAAAAGAATCT
>JAKAMT010000197.1 GCA_021812705.1 Bacteroidota bacterium
GAATTTCATCACATCAATGATGTTATGCGACATCAAGCGGGTGACCGGATATATGTAACTGACGGGCATGGCGTTATTTATTTAGCGGAAATAAAATATTCCGAAAAGAAAAAAACAGTCCTTGAGATAAAAGATTCCAAAAATTATAGAAACAAATTCCAACTAATTTGGTTCTGCATACCGAGATTGAAGAGCGCGGACCGTTTCGAATTCGCGCTGGAGAAATGCATAGAACTTGGCATAACTAATTTTATTGTCTTCGATTCCAAGCGGAGCGTTGCTAAAGGCGAGAAGATTGAGCGATGGGAAAAAATAGCGGTCGCGGCAATGAAACAATCTCTCCGCAGCTGGAAACCGCAAATAAAATTTGTGAAAACTTTATCTGAAATATATTCTTTCGAGGGGGAAAAAATTCTATTCGATCAGAAAGGAGAGAGAACGCTTCAGCAATATATAACGCAAAACGGCGCAATCTTCAACGGGCGAAAGTATTTTATTTTCGGTCCCGAAGGGGGACTCGCCGATGAGGAGCTTGGTAATCCGGATGCAATTAAGCTTAGATTAACAGAAAACCGTTTGAGAAGCGAAACTGCCGTCGTTTCTGCGGCAGCGGTTCTTGCGAATAATTTTTCAGAATAGTTCTATCGATTTTTTTACAAGACGTTCGAAATTCATTTTAACTTTCTCTGCGGTTTCCATCACTTCGGCGTGAGATAGTTTTTGATCCGACAATCCCGCGGCATAATTTGTAATGCAGGAGATCGATGCAGCTTTCATTCCCATATAAGAAGCATAATAAGATTCATGTACAGTGGACATGCCGACTGCATCTCCACCGTAACGGCGCACCATTCTTATCTCTGCTGGTGTCTCGTAGCTTGGACCTTTGGTAATCCAATAAACACCCTCGCGCAATTCTATTTTTTCTTCAAGAGCCGCGGTTTTTATTTTTTTACCCATCTCTGATGAGGGAAAATCTATAAATCCGTTTCTTTCGTTCAGTCCTGTCAATCCGATCAATTCCGTAATCTCTTTTTTTAAATTCACACCGTTAAATGAGGAGGCGAGCATCAGATCGCCGGGATGGAAAATAGGATTCACTCCGCCGGCAGCGTTCGTCAGCAAAATATTTTTACAGTTCAGTTTGGAAGCTAAAAAAACAGGAAGCACGCACTGTGAAATTGAATATCCTTCGTAAAAATGAATTCTGCCCTGTACAATCAGAATTTTTTTCTTTTTGTATTCTGCGAAATGCAAAAATCCCTGATGCCCCTGGACAGTGGACTTCGGATATTCCGGAAGTGAGGAGGTGGGAATCGATTTCACTGTTTCTACTTTATCGGCAAAATCTCCCAGCCCGCTTCCCAGCACAATGCAAATTTCGGGTTCAAAAGGAATTAATTTTGAAACGGCTTCTAATGTCGATCTGTATTTGGCGTTCATATTTATCATGGAACAAGAATTCCCGCAAGTGTGGCTGTCATTAAAGTTGCGATTGTTCCTCCTAGAACTGCTTTTAAACCGAGTGAGGCAATATCTTTTTTTCGCGAAGGAGCCAGAGGACCGATGCCTCCTATCTGAATTGCGATTGAAGAAAAGTTTGCGAATCCGCACAGCGCGTATGCCGCCATCATCATTCCTTTAGGGCTCATTGTTCCGGCTTTGATGATAGTTGTCAAATCAACGTATGCTACAAATTCGTTAAGGACTACTTTTGTTCCGATCAGGCTTCCAAAACTGAAAGCATCGTTCCACGGAACTCCTATTCCAACAGCCAAATAACGAAGCACTACTCCAAATATCAGTTGCATCGAAAGGGGAGCACCGAAAGTAGCCCGCAGATAATTATTAATTCCGATCAGATCCCCGATACCGGTGAATATATAATTTATAAGCGCTATCAGGGCAATAAAAGCGAGAAGCATTCCCGCTACATTCAAGGCCAGTTGAAGCCCGTCTGCCGCACCGGTTGCAGTTGCTTCAATAACATTCGATGCATTTTTGTCTACTTTAAGTTTTACTGTTCCTTTTGTAACCGGGTCGCCCGTTTCCGGAAAAAGAATTTTTCCTACGACTAATGACGCAGGCGCAGCCATTGTGCTTGCTGCAAGAAGCTGGACTGCGAATTTTATCTGCGCCTCCTGTATTGAAATTTTATATACTTCCGCAAAAGTCTGTCCAAGCATCTGAATGTAGCTTGCCATTACGCCGCCGGCTATTGTTGCCATACCACCAATCATGATTGTCAGCAATTCTGAGTTGGTCATTTTTTCGATATAAGGGCGAATGAGAAGAGGGGCTTCTGTTTGTCCCACAAAAATGTTTGCAGTATTCGAAAGAGATTCGGCTCCGCTTGTTCCCAAAAGTTTGGCCATCACCCAGGCCATTCCTTTTACTACCAGTTGAAGAATTCCCAAA
The DNA here is from genome assembly GCA_021812705.1 of Bacteroidota bacterium. Taxonomy (GTDB): domain Bacteria; phylum Bacteroidota; class Ignavibacteria; order Ignavibacteriales; family Melioribacteraceae; genus Fen-1258. The sequence continues at coordinate 2,419 of JAKAMT010000197.1, forward strand.
TAATAGAGAAGCGAAGTCAAAGCGGAGACAAAAATAATTGTCGGCAGAACCTGGAAGGCGAAATAAAATCCCAAACTGTCCGGTCCATAACTGTTGGCCAATTTACCAAAAACAAATTTCGATCCTTCTGTTGTAAAACCGAGAAGACTTACTATTGCCGTTCCCAGCCAGTTAACCGCATCTTTGGGCCAGCCCAGAATAAAAAACCAGCTTCTTAAAGTTTCGCTGTGAATAATGAGGATTGCAAATAAAACCTGAATAAAGATTCCGGTTCCTACCAATCTCCAATTGATTCTTCTTTTGTTGTTGGAAAAAAGGAATGCGATTCCTAAAAGAATAATTAATCCGCCGATTCCTCTCAATAGTGAAATTAAAAATTCCATTTATATCCTGTGATTTTTATTCGGGGATGTAATGACATTTTCTGCAGCGTGCTTCGTAGCTGTCCGACGCGCCTACCAGAACTCGTTCGGACGAAAAAACTTTCCGCTGCGTTTTGTCTGCAGGATTTCCGCAGACAACGCAAATCGCTAAAGTCTTTGTAATATATTCTGCAATTGCCAGAAGCTGCGGCATCGGTTCAAAAGGGATTCCGCGGTAATCCTGATCGAGACCGGCAATTATAACTCTTTTTCCCTGGTTTGCTAATTTATTGCAGACATCAACAAGATCATTTCCAAAGAATTGGGCTTCGTCAATTCCAACAACCTGAGCTTCTTCCGACAGAGTTAAAATTTCGTTCGGATTTTCCACTAAGATAGAAGGCATGGACTGTTCGCTGTGCGATACTATATCGCTCTCCGAATAGCGGATGTCAATTTTGGGTTTGAAAATTTTTACTTCCAGCCTGGCAATCTTTGCTCTTCGCAGTCTTCTGATCAGCTCTTCTGTCTTTCCGCTGAACATGCAGCCGGCAATCACTTCTATCCAGCCGGTATTTTTTGGAGTTGAATGGGGAGTGAATTCCATCATGATTTTAAGTAATCCTCGCCGAATGAGAATGGTAGAAGTTCGCTTAGCTTAAATGTTTTGATCTCACCTTTGCCGTTTGTAAGAATCACTTCAAGATTTTTTCCGCAAAGGTCTGAAAGTACCTGTCTGCAGGCTCCGCAAGGCGGAAGATAATCTTCTGTGTCGCCCGCAATTGCAATTGCTTCAAAATCTCTTTCCCCCTCAAGAACAGCCTGGAATGCCGCGGTGCGTTCCGCACAAATGGTTAATCCGTAGGATGAATTTTCAATATTAGCGCCCTGAAAAATTCTTCCGCTTGATGATAATAACGCGGCGCCGACATGAAAATTAGAATACGGCGCTACTGCTTTTGATTTTGCTTCGATTGCTTTTCTAGCTAACTCTTTTGCGTCAAACATTTTCCGGTTCTTTATTTTTTGTGTTTAAAAATAGTTTATTGATCTCTCAAATCAAATTTTTGAAAATGAATTTGGAATGAGAAAAAATCATTCCTCCAGAAGCCACTGCTCTGCATATTCTTCCGATAATCCTTCAATGAATCTGGATGGTTTCGAAAATGTCATACCCTGCTGCCGGTCGAAGATATGCATGGGATAGCAGACATAAAGATTTTGCTTCGCGCGTGTGGAAGCAACGTACATAAGCCTTCTCTCTTCTTCGAGCGATTCAAATTTGTCAATTGATTTTGAAGAGGGGAAATAGCCTTCTATAGTGTGAAGAATAAAAACCGAATGCCATTCCAATCCTTTTGCGGAATGAATTGTGGAGAGAATCAGTTTTTCGTCCTCCTTGCCCTCCGCTTCAATATCCGCAACGCTTTCATTCGGTGGCTCAAGCGCCATGTCTGTAAGAAAACTTTCCAGACTTTTATAATTAGAGGCGAGATTTATAAAAATATCCAGATCTTTTTTGCGCTTGTTCCAATCATCATATTTGTCCTTAAATAGCGGTTCGTAATATCTGAAAACGACCTCTGCTTTTTCGGCCGGCGAATTTTTCATGGTGTGAATTTCATTCAACAGTGAAAGAAGACCGGAAACCGTTTCATTGTTCTTGGTTAATTCTGTGCCGC
>JAKAMT010000198.1 GCA_021812705.1 Bacteroidota bacterium
CTGCGGCATGGAAGGTCCCGGATAATCATGCCTGTCCTGAATATTCCCGGCTGCCGGCATGTCCGTCCATCCGCTCGGTCCGTCCACCAAACGTGACTCATCGTAATGGCCTATCCAATTGCAGACTTTGATTGTATTAGCCTGCCCCCATCCTTCGTTGAACGGGACCCAGGCAATTATTGAGGAAGAATTGAAATGTTCGTCGATAATTTCTTTCAGCTCGGTTTCGAATTGATATTCAGACTGCGCATTTCTTATACGGTCTCCCGTGCCTGTGGAAGGGATATCCATATCTCCGCTCGGCATATCCTGCCAGACCAGAATGCCGAGTTTGTCGCAGTGATAATAGTAACGGGCGGGTTCGACTTTTACATGCTTGCGGATAAGATTAAAACCGAGCTCTTTAAGTTTTACTATATCGTATTTAAGCGCATCGTCTGCCGGAGCTGTATAAAGTCCGTCGGGCCACCAGCCCTGATCGAGCGTTCCGAACTGGAATAAAAATTTATTGTTCAGAAGAATCCTTTCCGCGCCGTTCTCATCTTTCGCAATAGAAATTTTTCTCATTCCGAAATACGATTTCACTTCGTCAACCACTTTATTTCCGCGGAGCAGAAAAATCTTAAGATCATATAAGAACGGATTATTCGGAGACCACAATTTCGGATTCTGAATTTTTACTGATAAGTTTTTTGCGCTCCTGAATTCACCGGATGAAATTTCTTTTCCGCCTTCAAATACTTTTATTTTTATTTCATCCCCATCTTTCCATCCATTTACAACGGCATCAATACAAAGGAGAGATTTTTCGATATCCGGCATCTGACGAAGGGATTCTATATGCGCGCTGTTTACCGGCTCGAGCCAGACTGTCTGCCATATTCCGGTGACTGAAGTGTACCAGATGCCGCCCGGTTTTCTGACCTGCTTTCCTCTCGGCTGGGATCCTTCATCGCTCGGGTCCCACACAGAAATTTGAATCTCGTTTTCTCCGGAAATTTTTATCTGATCGGTTATATCGAAGCTGAATTCATCATAGCCGCCCCTGTGAGTGCCCACTTTAACAAGGTTCACATACACTTCCGCCTCCCAATCTACGGCGCCAAAATGAAGGAGGATTCTTTTTCCGTTCCATTCTTTCGGTATGCTGAATCTGGTTTTGTACCAGAGTAAATTTTGCGAGCCGACAATTTTTCCAACACCTGATAACGAAGATTCAACGGGAAACGGAACGAGTATTTTTCTTTCGTATGAGAGGGGCATGCCGCCCAATCTCGGTTCTATTGAATAATCCCAAAGTCCGTTTAAATTTTTCCATTCATTTCTTGCCAACTGCGGACGCGGATATTCCGGCAGAACATTATCAGGGTCCAATTTTTCTCCCCAAACGGTTTTAATTTTTACATCGGCGGGTTTCCATTGCTGTGCGTTTGCAAGAATTGTTGTGAAGAGGAACAGTGAAATAAGAAAAATCTTTTTCATCATCACTCCTGTTAGATTTATAGGGAGCCCTTTACGTGGCGTGAATTTATAAAGGGCATATTATCTCTGCCTGAGGACGCTTCGACTTAAAATCAAATTTATAAATCAGATCCCGTTCAACCGGGCAAAAATTTCAGATGCTAGTCCTGCTCTTTTTTGTTATCCTCATCGCCGTGGAGTCCTTTTTTAAACTGACGTATTCCTTCGCCGACTCCCTTCATAAGATCAGGAATTTTCTTTCCGCCGAATAAAATGATCACAATTAGAAGGATAATGAGGATCTCTGACATTCCGAAGTTTTGCATTTCTACCTTTTCATTTAAGTTCGCTGCCGAAAGATAAAACAAATTATGCGGATTGAAAACAAATTTTACGAATGATTCTTATTTCTCTTTTGCGGAGAGAGACGGGAATATATCAGGCGAATATTTCATAATTGCAGGCATCAGAGAGATGGCTTTCTCATTTTTACCAGAAGAGATATATGTGCGAAACAGATAATAGAGCGCCATCGAATTTGATTCATCAGATTCAATAGCCCTCCTGAAATATTCCTCTGCATCGTTTTTCCTTCCCGCGTGGAATAACGCCATGCCGATCAGAGTTTCCGACTCGGAGATAAATTGAGGAGAAGATTTTTCTGCTTCTCTGCATTCAAACACAACCTGCATTAAAAGGGTTGTATCTTTTTTTTCCGTCATTTTTAAAAATAGATTGCCGGCGTTTATGTAATGACGCAGGAATGAACCGGCATTATTTTCCATTTCATTTAACTTTCTCACATTCTCTTTTCTTGTGAATACGGGGAGCATCTGGCGGAGTTCGTCCGAATAAAAGATCTGAGTGTAATAATTTTTTCTGAATTCGGGATGGATGAAGAGCGCGCATTCGGCAAATGCGCTCGGCTTTGCACCTGCGGGGAAAATAATATAATCGGGTTTTCTGTCCATCACATAATCCGAATTATAATGCCTCTCTTTCCAGATGACCGGCAGTTCTTCATCTATCCCCTTTATCTCCTTCGGATTATGCGATATGAATTTATCGGTAAGTCCTACTATATCTATTATATCCGCATTTGTGGAGTAGGAGAATGCGCCGATAGTTGAAAGTGCAACAGCAGCTTTTTTATCCCCCTTTGAATTCAGCCATTTGGAATATATTTTCATTTTTTTTACGAGGCCCGCTTCAAATCCCCTCATTTCATCCATCTCCCCCTGCACTCTTCCGTAATTTGCGATAGCATAAAATATCAAAAGCCCTGCCATTATTAATTGCAGCATGCCGGATAATTTTACATTCTTCTCAGTATAAATATTTATTGCTTGAAAAATCGATTCGACCGTAAGAATGTAGAAGAAAGGAAGCACAGGTAGAAAAAATCTGTGCAGAGGCAGAACATCTCCTCCCAGAATAATGATCATGCCGCTCCATGATAGAGAGACGAAAAGAAGAAATAGGTTTTTATCTGTCATGGTTTTTCTGGCAGACATAGTTACAACCGGCAATAAAAATAAACCGTAGAAAAGAAAATCTTTTGCGAATGCAGATGCATACGCTATCCCTCTTTCCAAAAACCGAAACGAGAATTCCGTTTTTGCATAAAACGTGTTTGGAAGCGGGTAACCGTAATAGGACAGCCGGAATAAAGTGTAAAGAATCAGAGGCAAAATAAACAGAGACGTTTCTGCAATTATTTTTTTATTCAGCAATCTGGGCAAACTGATTTTTTCTTTTCCTTTTCTAAGCAGATAATATTCGCTGCCCAATTCCCATGTAAGATAGAGAGCATAAATAATTGCCCCTTCCGGACGCACAAATGAGTTCAGCATACAGACGAACGCAAATAAATAACCGGGCCGGTGACGATCTCTTTTTTTCAAAAATAAAATAGCGCTTAAAATTACGAGCGAGAGGAACAATGTTGTTTCCATTCCGCTTACGCCCCAATAAATAAGCGGAGTTGAATATGCGAGGAGAAGAAGAGGCAGAAGCTGCTTTATCATTTTTAAAAATTTATCGAGGGGCGAATCTTTGCCGGTTTCTGATTTATTAATTACTTCGGCAAGAATATATGTTAATATTAATGAGACGATTGCAAAAAAGAGAGATAGAAAGGAAGCGGCATTCTCTAATGAGACATTCCCGATTGAAAATACATTTTGCAGAATCCTGTAACCGCTAAGAAGAATTACCCACAAAAAATTTGTATAACCCTCAACTTTTTCGCCGTGATTAAACACCAGGCCTGCGCCGTTCACAAAATTCTCGGCATAGCGCATTGAAGTGTACGCATCATCCTGAATGAATTTATACGGGATTGCATTTCTGAGGAATAGAAAAATGATGAGAATTAAAAAGAAATATCCCGACAACGAGGAGAGGGGAAGCCGTGATTTATTAATTGATTTAAAATTCATCATCATGATTCTTATTTTCAATCCGTAATAAGAATCTTACCGATGATTAAATCAAATTTATTTTCCGTCCGAATCGGCAGAACGCGCGTTAATTATTTGGAAGAATATTTTATCTCTCCATCTTCATAACGGAAAACCGCATTCGAAATTTCATCTTTCACTTCGAAAGAAGCACCTTTGATTTTAAGGAGCGTTCCGGGAAATACTTTCCTTGATACTATTATAACCGGATCCGCCACATTGTAATAATCTTTTTCAATCTCTTTCAGATCATGCCGCAGCCGTTCAAGTTCTTTTGAATATTCCGCTTTCTGGGCTTTCAGGTTGCTCACCGAGGGACCTTTTACTTCATCAGGCGGTTTCTGTTCTATGAATTCAATTTTTTTGGAAAGTTCTTCGAATACTTTTTGAGCCGTTTTAATGTTCCCTTCTTTTTCCAAATATTTTTCTCTGAACTGAAAATTAACGCCCACTTCAACTTCCGTGGGAATATAATAGAGATTTCCGATAGAATTAGCAGTGACTTTATTTGTCGCGGTTATTTT
>JAKAMT010000199.1 GCA_021812705.1 Bacteroidota bacterium
ATTATTACTAAAATTATTCCGAGCCAGTTTCTTCCGTTTTTATTTCTCATTTTATACTCCAATTAATTTTTTCATACTAACCAAAACTTTTAAGAAATCAGTAAGCAGTCTTCACTTCTCCGCCTCCGAATAACGCCACTCCTTTTATATGCAGGGTTCTGTCTGTCTGGTAAACAAGATTCGGATCTTTGATTCTCTTATCTCCGAATCCTCCGAAGATGGGCAGCACGTCAATTATTATATTCCAATCGGTGGGGACAAGTATTGTACCGCCGCCGAAAATCGCGGTGATCTCAATGACGTTTTCGCCGGGAGCTAATTTGCATCCGTCCAGATGAAGCTCGCATCCGCCGAAAATTGAAACAATGTTGCCTCCTCTGAAATTATCCGTGTGAAGAACTTTGTTTCCTCCTCCGAAAATGTTTACACATTCGAAATAATCGTTTGAATTAGTCTCAGAATCTGGCGCCGCTTTGGAAGAATAATTTTTGATTCTTCCGCCCCGCCCGAAAATTATATATAAGCCGATCATCACTAATACTAAAGGCCACAGTTCCGGTACTAAACTGAACAGCCCTAACGAGAGGAATACTATTCCGACGGTTTTGTTGTTTGTGAATAAAAAGAATAGTAGTCCGCCGACTATGAAAAAATACTCCCACGAAATAGGATAATCGGAAAGGTCGACAATATTTAAATTGTGAAGAACGGCCAGCCCGCCCAGTATAACTAACACTAAACCGATTATCACTCTGCCCGGTAATTTTGGCGTTTCCATAATATTCTCCAGATTTTTTTAATCTTCACTACTTTCGACGGCAAAGATATAGCGCGGTTTCTCTTTTTATGAGAGAAAATCGGCGAGTGGGGGATAATTATCGGCGAATCACTTTTCCGGATTTAATCGGTTATCCTATTTGCGTCACCGGATGGGAGTTCCTGTACGTCTTTTAACTTTCGTTCTATAGCCCGGGTACGTGTTTTTGCAGAATCGATTGACTCGCTTGCTTGTCTCAACTTTTCCTGAGTTTTATCTAATACATCTCCGAACTTTCCGAACTCAGTTTTTACGGCACCCAGCAGACTCCAGACTTCACTGGTTCTTTTTTCAATTGCCAGAGTTCGGAAGCCCATGTGAAGACTGTTGAGAATAGCTGTTAGCGTTGTAGGACCTGTTATTATAACTTTGTATTCATTTTGAAGTTTTTCAAATAGACCCGGTCTCCTTAAAATTTCAGCGAATAATCCCTCGATGGGGAGAAACAATAATGCTACATCGGTAGTATTGGGGGGATCCAAATATTTTTCAAAAATCGATTTTGCTTCCCCCTTAATTCTGGTTTCCAAAGATTTTGCTGCTTCTTCTATCATCGCGGAATCTGCTAAATCTTGTGCGGCAAGCAGCCGTTGATAATCTTCTATTGGAAATTTTGCGTCGATCGGGAGCCAGCACATCCCGTCTTTATTTTCGCTTCGTCCCGGCATCTTAATAGCGAATTCAACCCGGTCATTTGCGCCCTTTTTTGTGATGATATTTTTTGCATACTGATCGGGAGTTAAAATCTGATCAATCAGATTTTCCAGTTGAATTTCTCCCCATATTCCGCGTGTTTTAACATTTGTCAAAACTTTTTTCAGATCGCCAACTCCAACCGCAAGATTTCTCATTTCTCCTAAACCTTCTCTTACCGCTTCTAATCGCTCGCTCACGATTTTAAAAGATTCACCCAATCGTTTTTCTAGAGTATCATGTAATTTTTCATCAACCGTACGGCGCATCTCCTCAAGTTTTTTCTCGTTTTTATCCTGGATCTCTTTAAGCTGTGACTCAACTTTTTCCTGGAGCCGGTCAAATTTCTGCTCATTCATCTGTGTAAGAGAATTAAGCTGCTTAGCAAATATGTCAAGCTGGTTTTTCTGCCCCTTCGAAATTTCGCTTACTGTCCCGGAAATCTGTTCTCCTAATTTTAAAATGGATTCGCTCAATTCTTCCCGCTGCGACTTGGCGTTTTTGCTGAACTCCTCTCTGTTCCTTCCCATCTCGTCTCTGAAAAGTTTATCAAGCTTGTCGAATTCATTTTTAAAATAATTTTCATTTCCGCCGGATATTTTCTTGCTGATCAAAAAATAAAATAATGCAAGAGATGAGATTGTTGCGGCTAAAATTATCAGTAAATACTCGTTCATAAAATCACCGTTCATTAAGGAGAATTGCAGGATTGTGGACGTCTATTTATCAAATATTTTATTATTCGGCAAATCAATTATTTTATTAATTTGTCACTCAATTCTTGGATTTTATAAATGCACAATTGGAAAAAAATATTTTTCGGCGTTACAGCTGGCTTGGTGGCGGTAATTGTTGTCCTTTTTGCACTCTCTTATTTAATGCTCAAAAGATCGCTCCCGGAATATAACGGAGAAATTTCTGTAAAAGGATCAAAAGGAATTATACAGATTTACAGAGATGATTATGCTGTCCCTCTGATTAAAACAGAAAATGATGAAGATGCGGCTTTTGCTCTCGGCTATGTTCATGCGCAGGAACGTCTCTTTCAGATGGATATTGCCCGCCGTGCCGGAGAGGGAAGACTTAGCGAAGTGCTTGGGCCTAAAACTGTCCCGGTCGACCAGATGTTTCGTACAGCGGGAATCCTTAAAAGTGTGTTAAATAATCTGGATAAACTTAATCCGCTTTCAAAAAAAATATTGAAGGCTTATGCGGATGGCGTCAATTCTTTCATTGAAGAGAAGAAAGGAAGTTATCCCGTTGAATTTAATGTGCTGGGCTACGACCCGTATCCCTGGAAACCGGAACACAGTCTTGTAATTGCCAAACTGATGGGGTGGGAACTCAATATTAGCTGGTGGACCGATATTACTTTTTCACAACTAGTTCAAAAATTCGGAGCAGAAAAAGCAAAAGAACTGCTGCCCGACTTTCCCGAAAATTCTCCTACAATAATTCCATCTGGAATTAAAGATTTTGCAGCATTGAAAAATGATCTTATTGATGTAGACCGTCAATTCAGGGAACTCACCGGATTTGTTGGAACTCACATTGGTTCCAATAACTGGGTAGTTAATGGGAAAATGTCGGCTTCTTCAAAACCGATAATTGCAAACGATCCGCATCTAGCGTATACCGCGCCGGGCAGATGGTTCTTCGCAATCATTAGAAGCAGCCAGTGGAACGCCGAAGGATTCTCCATACCGGGTCTTCCTGCAATTGTTATCGGAAAAAATAAAAACATTGCCTGGGCTATGACCAATGTTATGGCAGACGATGCGGATTTTTATCTGGAGAAGATTGATTCATCCAACCAAAATTATTTTTTAAACGGATCATGGCGAAAACTCACAATAGAAAAAGATACTATTCATGTTAAAAACTCTTCGCCGGTGATTTATGAAATCCGTAAAACTCACCGCGGTCCAATAATTTCAGATGTCCATCCCTTTAGAACCGTTTATCCGCATGTGAACGCCAATACTCCCGTTATGAGTATGCGGTGGACCGGAAATGAGTTTAGCGACGAAATGTTTGCCGCTATCTCAATTAACAAATCAAAAAATTGGGATGATTTTAAAAATGCGCTCCGTTATTTCACTCTGCCCGGTCAAAATTTTGTCTACGGTGACGACCAGGGAAATATCGGTTACATCTGCGCCGCACGGTTGCCGGTACGAACAAACAGCAGTCCAACTTTAATTTATGACGGCACGACGGATGCAAATGACTGGAAAGGATTCGTGCCTTACGAAGAGATGCCCAAACTATTTAATCCGCCGCAGAATTTTATTGCGTCGGCAAATAATAAAACCGTTCAGAATTTTAAGTATCATATATCAAACATTTGGGAGCCTTCTTCGCGAATTGAAAGGATCACTGAACTATTGAATTCTAAACCTCTCCACTCTGTTGAAGATTTCAAAAAATACCAGAATGATTTTGTCTCACCGTATTCAAAAAAAATAACCCGTTTCATTCTGGGGGCGTTCGACAGTGTTAATGTTAAAGACAAAAATTTATCTCTCGCGCTTCAACTGTTCAGAAATTGGAACTATGAAATGAACGCAAAAAGTCAGGTGCCCGCTATCTACCAGTATTTCTTTCAGTACCTGATGAAAAATATTTTCGAAGATGAAATGGGAAAAGATCTGCTTAAAGAATATCTCTTCATAGCTAATGTTCCCTACAGAATAATTCCCAAATTGCTTGAAGAAAATAATTCCTCTTTCTTTGATGACATCAGAACTCCGCAGTTAGAAAAACGGGATGACATTATCAGAAAAAGTATGGTGGATGCTTTAACGGATCTTGAAAAAAATTATGGTCAGGATTTACAAAATTGGCAGTGGGGCTCCATTCACAAAGTGACTTTCAAGCATATGTTTCATGACCGTTC
>JAKAMT010000046.1 GCA_021812705.1 Bacteroidota bacterium
CGCACTCTTCGAAAACTGACAACGGATTGGTCGCGGTTGTAAATGATCTTTATAAGATGCCTAAGACTATGGTCCAATTAGCTTATGTCCAGTTTTTTTCCTGGTTCGCTTTATTTGCAATGTGGATTTATACAACTTCAGCGGTGACAAAACATATTTACGGCGCAGTTGATACCACATCGGCATTGTATAATGAAGGAGCCGATTGGGTGGGTGTATTGATGGCTGTGTATAATGGTTTTGCCGCAGTGATGGCTTTCTTTCTGATCTGGCTCGCAAAGAGGACGAACAGAAAAACCGTGCACATGATAAGTCTATTGATAGGCGGCATTGGACTGGCGTCATTTTATTTTATCAAGGATCCTAAATTGCTTTTGATCTCAGAGCTGGGGATAGGATTGGCCTGGGCATCAATTCTAGCGATGCCGTATGCAATACTGACGGGCGCACTGCCTAAAAATAAGATGGGTGTTTACATGGGGATATTTAATTTCTTCATTGTAATTCCGCAGATTACCGCGGCGGCTATACTTGGATTTTTCGTAAAACATCTTTTTGCGAACGAAGCGATCTATGCTTTAGTGCTTGGGGGAGTGTCCATGATCGTGGCAGCGGGAATGGTGTATTTTGTGGAGGATCGGGATTGAAGGGTGTTGAATATATTTGGTGAATAGTAAATAGTGAATTGTGAATAGTTGAAATTTTATAAATTAAAAAACAATTCACTATTCACCATTCACGATTTTCTCATTTAATTAGTCTCAAGAACAAATATCCCCTCGGGTTCAATTCCAATTTAATTTTACCGTTCGAGATCTTGATTTCACTATTTTCTAAAATATTTAAAGCTTTTGTAGTCGAATAAAATTCCGGCAGAATTAATTCAACCTCTTCTTTTTCATCCGATTTGTTCAGAAACACAAGAATTCTTTCGTTAAAATCTGATCTTATATAAGCGAAAAATTTATCGTCAGCGCGCAAGGGAAGATAATCTCCATACCTTAATGCTGAATGACCGCTTCTCGCTTTAATTATCTTAGAAACTTCCGCAAGCATATTGTTTTCATTGGTATTCAGCTGATCATCAAAGCGCATCATTCTTCTGTTGTCCGGATCGCTCAATCCGGTCATCCCGAATTCGCTTCCGTAATAGATAACGGGAAGGCCGGGTATTGTGAGCATATAGGCGAGATAGAGTTCTGCTTTTTTGTAGCTGTAAGGATTTTTAACTTCCGGCGGATTGTTCCATCCTTCTTCAATGGCATTCCATTGACTGAGATCTATAGCACTGTCGGCATAAGCCATGAACCGGTTCTTGTCATGGCTGTCCATAATATTTCCCATAAGATTGAGGGGACCGAACACATCAATCGTTTTTTTCAGTTCATTGTCGAGATCTTTAAAAGAGCGTTTTGGGTCAATGAATACTGACTGTGCGGTATTGTAGAGTTCGAAATTAAACTGCGCACTAAGCTGTCCGTTGTTTACATAAGAGCTGATCAGATCATAATTGCCGAAAGTTTCACCGATCTGATAAACAGTTTTTCCCGTTGGTACTTCAATTTCTTTGTTCAATTTTTCTGTGAGCGCGCGCCAGAATTTGTTTGGTACATGCTTTACTGCATCGTGGCGGAAACCGTCAGCGCCGGTTTGTTCAAGCCACCAGATTGCTTCATCGCTTACGGCATTGGCTGCCTCATTGGAATTAACAAAATCGAATGAGGGAAGATACGGTTCGAACCAGGTAGTCAAACGGAATTCATCCCACAATCTAAGATTGAGGCGTCCGTCCGGCAGTTCCAATTTACCGAACCAGTCTCTGTGTTGTTTGAAGTATGGATGATCCTGATGCACATGATGAGAAACAAAATCGAGCAGCACTTTTATTTTGTGCTTGTGTGCGGCTGCAACAAGGGTTTTCAGATCCTCGAACGTTCCGAACTTTTCTTCAACCTGATTTGAGCTGATAGGCCAGTAACCGTGATATCCGGTATACCATCTGTGCGGCGCGGGAGATTCCTTGAATGCTGAATCCGGATTGTCGTAAACGGGAGATATCCAGATTGTATTGATTGCCAGCTTATCAAAATAACCGGTCTCAATTTTATTCGTTACACCTGCAAAATCTCCTCCCATATAATTTGCCTTTGGAAGCACCGAGTCATTCTTAACGGGGGAATCATTTTTTTTATCACCGTCGTAAAATCTGTCTATCATTAATGAATAGATAATGCTGTCATACCAGTCGGATGAAATATTAATCGCTGGTTTTCCTCCGGCAAGAGGAATCATCTGCATGTTGCTGTTGAGTCCGTTTGCGGAAAATATTATGCGAAGGATCTTCGATTTTTCTAATTCATCGTTCGGAATTGCAACCGAGATCGAATTATTTTGAACGGAAATGTATTTGCCCGATAATTTTTTGTTATCCAAAAAAACGAAAAGGTTGGCGTTATTTATTTTGAAGCTTTTGGCGCCTTCAAGAAGAAAACTGAATTTTGATTTCAGAGTCCCGGATTTAAAATCCTTCTTGTGAAGGAATATTTTGGCATTGTGTTTATCAGGCACTATTACAAACGAATTAACCCCTCCGATTCCATTCGGGATTGTGTTCTTATTTGCCGGATCTAGAAGTTCCTCACCGTCGGCGTAAAACTTATATTCATATTTACCCGGTTCAAGCGGAACGGAGACTTCGTAAATGCCGTTATTATTAGACGAAACCATTTCATACTGCTGACGATTCCAATTGTTGAAGCTTCCGAAAAGAAATATCGACTTGTATTTTTTTTCGGGTTTGAAGCTGAATTTTAATGCATCTATTTTTTTAACGAAAACAGGGACGGCATAAACCAGATTGTTTTTTTCGAAGTACAGATTTGTGAAGCTCTCAAATGAAGCTGAAGGCGAAACAATCAGTTGTTTTTTGTTCGGATTGTAATCAATCTTTATGTTCTTGCTGTTTTGAAACTTAAGATTGTAATCGTTGGAGTAAAAGAGATCCGAAATTATAAGAGTATCCGTCCGTCCTGCCAAGAGTTTAAGGGGTGCAATGATATCTTTTATCCCGGAAGCTTGTGAATAAATGAATCCGGCACCGGACAGGAATAAAAGAATAAATATATTCTTAAATGAAAATTTCATTTCGAATCCTTTCAAAATAAAATAATATTAATCCTCTTTAACAAAAAACCAGATAAATCCGGATATTGCAAGAGAAACAGCACTTACGATAAAGATCAAACTTTTGTCCGGCGAAGCGCTAACCGCCTGTCCCACTCCAAAGCTTGCCACGAGCTGCGGCAGAACCACGGCGAGATTAAATAATCCCATGAACAATCCCATTTTCGACTGATCTATTTTAGTAGACATAATGGCGAACGGCAGACTGATAGTTGCCGCCCAGCCGATTCCGAGCACACCCATCAACACATAAATTACGACCGGAGTGAAACCAAAGAGCAGAAGCGCGGCATAGCCGACAGCCATGCTAGAAATGCATATTGCGTGAGTTTTCACCTTGCCGATTTTTCGGGTTATCGGCTCAAGAACAAATGCCGGCAGAACAGCTCCAACTGCATTAAGTATCAGAAAACTGACGGAAACAATTCTTCCCATCTCTACCTGGATGTCGGCCGGGATAGCGGCGCCTTCAGGGTAATTGTAAACTTTGTACTGAACATACGCGAACATATAAACAAACATTGTTTGAATGCCAATCCAGGTAAAAGAATGCGCTGCTAACACTTTTTTAAATCCGATAAGTCCGGCTTCGTGTTTGGATTTGTTTTCTCCCTTCTTCAGCATCACATTTAAAATAAAGTAGAGCGTAATTGCGAAGCAGATAATCTCCGCATAGTAGTGATCAAATTTTATATGAAGGAGTCGCATAGTTATTGCGTAAACTGCATAGATCAAAAATCCCCAGAGCGGCTGAATATAATTTAGAATTTCAATGAAAGATGTTTTTGTGCCGGAAAGTTCAGCGTCTGCACCTTCTTCATGCTCAAGAGTTTTGGGTTCTTCTATAAAAAACATGGGTACGACTGAAAGTATGAGAACCAATCCAACACCGATATAGATGAGCAGATAATTATTCCACACCGCGCCGATCACATAGGCCAGAACGCCGAATGTGCCGGATACGGTCTGCATCCAGGCGTAACCTTTAGTTCTTTCAACACCTTTGGGTGTAACATCAGCAATGATTGAGCGAGTAGGATTGAAGCTTACATTTATGGCAAGATCGAGTGTTAGGGCAATTGCAATGGCAACGCCGAGAATGCCGCCAAAGCTTAGAGAGTTTGAAATTACATCGATGTTTGGCAGTGCGAGCAGCATCATTGCGGCTAAAAATCCGCCGATGAAAATGAACGGGCGTCTTCTTCCGTTCCAGAGCCAGACTTTATCACTTATTATTCCTACAATCACCTGTCCAAGAATCCCCGCTATTGGTCCCGATGCCCACACGAGTCCCACTTCCGAAATATCCAGTCCGTATTTGGTTGTAAGGATCCAGCTGAGTGCGGAGATTTGAATCGAAAGTGCAAAGCCCATCGCTGTTGCGGGGAGGCTAAGCAGAGCGTAGAATGTCTTTGTAAGTTTTTTCTGTATTGCCAGCATCTCTTCTCCATAAGATTTGTGGAAGAATTTATTTCTGTTATTTTACGTCAAGAGATATCCCTCGATTCCCCCCCCCTCGGCTCCGCTCGGGGTGACTCCACCTCGGCTCCGCTCGGGATGAATCACAAGCGACTAAAAAGGAATACTCCTTGGCTTCACATATTCGCATAGTGATCGATTCAACAAATATTTAGATCAATATTAGCGATTCAACAGTTCAACTTTAGTCAAGGAATGGTCCTTGACTTCACATAAAAATGAAGTTCAACCGCTTCAATTTTTCAACAATTTTAAATTCTTTGTGTCTTAGTGCCTTCGTGGCAATGTTTTTATTGCTTCACTTCAAAAATATTTCCGCTCATCGGCGGCAGGAGCAATTTGCCTTCCTTGATCAGAACCGGTGAATCGTTCATCAAGTCTTTTAATTTAAAACCGTTGCCGCAGAGTTTTTCAACAAGGTCCGTGTTTATCTCTTTTGCAGTACTGTTTCCGTTCAGCGCTATCAGCATCAGTTCACCGCCGAGTTTCTTTGTATAAAGATAAACATTTTCTGCAGGCGGCAGATGGGTGAGCGTTCCCTGGCTCAACGATTTATATTCTTTTCTAAGCGCGATAATTTTTTTGAAAAATTTAAACAAGTCATTCTCTGCCGGAGTTCTTCCTGCCTCAGTAAAGCAATTAGAAGAACCGTCATTAAATCCTCCGGGGAAATTAGAGCGGATCAGACCGTCTTCCTTGCCTCCCTGCATTCCAATCTCGGTTCCGTAAAATATTTCTGGAATTCCTCTTGATGTAAAGAGATGTGTAAATGCCAGCTTTACCTTTTCAAAGTTCCCCTGGGCACTCAATGCTGCACGCTGAAGATCGTGATTGTCAGCAAAAACAAGCAAGCCATTCGGATTGGCATACAAAAAATCGGTGGAAATAATTTTAAAGAATGAATAAACATTAGATTTGCCCGACAGGAAATCATAATATGCGTCTCTCAATCCGAAATCAGTAAGCACCGGCATATTGGTGTCTTTGCCTTTGTTAAGTATAGATCCTTTCTGATATGGAGCAAGAAACGAAGGTTCACCTGTCCACACTTCTCCGACAATATTAAAGCTTGGATAGAGCTTAAAAATTTTTGCAGCCCAGTCGGACATAAAATTTTCGTCCGCATACGGATATGTATCTTCTCTAATTCCGTCCAGTCCTGCATATTCAATCCACCAGATGGTGTTTTGAATTAAATAATTTTTAACAAACGGATTCTGCTGATTCAAATCGGGCATCTCGCTTACGAACCAGCCTTTGGTAACCTTATCGTGTGTGTATTGAGCCGCATGCGTATCCCAGCGGACCATTTTATCATGCCATGTAGAGAGATGGTTATCTTTTGTTCCGTTGATCCAATCATTCATTGGAGGATTTTTAAGCCAGGGATGGTTGATGCTGATATGATTGCTGACGTGATCGTATATGATTTTAAAATTTTGTTTATGAGCTTCATTTACAAATTCTTTGTATTTATCATTGCCGCCCAGGCGGGAATCAACCTTATAAAGATTTGTGGCGGCGTATCCGTGATAACTGAGGGAAGTGTTGTTTTCCAGAACGGGAGTAAGCCAAAGAGTATTTACTCCAAGTTCCTTCAGATAATCAAAATGATTCATTATCCCCTGAAGATCTCCCCCGTGTCTTCCATTCGCTGTTGCCGAATTAAAATCATTTATCATCCCATCTGCAACATTATTCGACTTATCTCCATCCGAGAATCTGTCGGGTACAATAAGGTATATTACATCATCAATCCCGAAACCTTTAAATCTTTTTGAAGGATCTTCCCTTTTAAAGATCGGAAATGAAACAGATGCATTTTCGTTCCCTCTGGAAAATTTAAGCTGATAATTTCCCGGTTCAATTTTATTGGCCAGAGTAATATCTAAAAAAGCGTAGCTGCTGTTCGGGAGCCGGTGTATTTTTTTGATTTTTATTTGCGGCGAATTGAAAGTCGCTTTAAAGTCCGTAAGATTATCTCCGTAAACCATCAACTGAATATTATTTTCAAGACCGCTCCACCAGTTTGGCGGTTCAATTTTATCGACTCTTATTTTTTGAGAATTAATTATCGATGAGAAGAGGAGAAGCGTTGCGACTATCAATTTTTTCATAGTAAAATCCTTATTGGAGATGAACCAACATCTTTAAAATCCATATAACAATTTATAAAAATGATAATTGCCTTCCTTAAAAAAATGAAAGCGAAGCCGTCGTTTTAAATTGAAAAATGCCGAAAGATTTCAACAATAAAAACCCTGCAGTAGAAACAACGTCGGTTCGTATAAGAATGTTTAGGGTGTAAACCGGTTTCTAAGAAAAGGAGTTTGATAAATAGAAGATGACTGAAAGCCCGATCCAAAAATGTTTCTTGACAAATGAAGAAAAAATGTGAATTTTAGTAATCGATAAAGTAATCAATTAAGCCGTGTGTTTTTTAGATCTCATTCCAAAATAGATAATAAAAAATAGAGCACGAAATCCACAATTTTAAAATAGGCATAAGTAATCAATGATTTCTTTTGTGGTAAGATACATCGCCGTTGCAATTTTGTTCTTATCGATTTTGTACGGACAGAATGATGCGCCTAGAGTTTTTTCAATAGATCCGCAAGTTATAATAAAAATTAAAAACTCTTATAAAAAAGGAGATCCGAAAGAAAATCAGACTATAAATCAATTCCTGATTTCGGCGGACAAACTAATTCAAAAAAAAATTCACACTATAATAGAAAAAGAAGAGATCCCACCGAGCGGGAGCAAACATGATTATCTAAGCATGGGCATATACTGGTGGCCCGATCCGCAAAAAAAAGATGGACTTCCATATATAAGAAAAGATGGAGAGAGAAATCCCGAAATAAATAAAATTACAGACGACCGTTATAAGTCGGAAATGATTGAATCTGTACGCGATCTTGCTTACGCATTTTATTTCTCGGGCGAAGAAAAATATTTTATAAAAGCAGTTGATTATCTTCACAGTTGGTTTATAAATGAAAAAACAAAAATGAATCCTAATCTGAATTATGCTCAGTTTATTCCGGGAGTTACTGAAGGAAGAGCCGCGGGCATAATTGACATACACGGATTATATCAGTTGGTAGATGCAATTGGAATTCTTGAGACTTCTGATAAATGGAATAAAAATGACGACTCAGCATTGAAAAATTGGTTTTCCGAAATGCTGAATTGGCTTTTGATTAGCAAGAACGGCATTGCGGAATCTAAAGCTAAAAACAATCACGGTTCATGGTACGACGTGCAAATTGTATCTATCTCTTTATATCTCGGAAAAACAGAGCAGGCAAAGGATTTTCTAAACAGGGCAAAGGAAGAGAGGTTCTCCAAACATCTTAAGGGAGACGGAAAACAGCCGGCAGAACTGGTGCGCACAAACTCATGGAGCTATAGCGCATTTAATTTGGCGGCGCTTTTCAACCTCGCAAGTTTGGGAGAAAGAGCTGGCATTGACCTGTGGAATTATACAAACTCAGAGGGTGGTTCATTAAGAAAATCTTTAGACTATTTACTTCCCTCTGCTCTCGATGCTGAACAATGGCATGACCAGCAGATAAAAAAAATAGATCCGTTTTCAATTTATCCTCAACTGCTTGTAGCAAGCAAGAAATTCGATGCTAATCTTTACTCCGATTGGATTCATAAAATATTCGGCAATCAGGTAAAAGATAAATTTATCAATTTATTTTGGAATTGAATTGAAAACCGTATTGAGTCCTTTCCTGAAGAAAAACGATAGCTGTGATTATTCGGGATAATATCTTATCGGATCAACGGCAGTAATTCGAATTATATATTTCCTGGTTGATATTTAAAGGGCAAATATTTTTGGAGGTATAATGGAAAATAAATTCGGCCTGAGCGGATTTATAGATGATGATAATTCCAATTGGGAAAAGGTTGGAGAAGGAGTAAAAAGAAAAATAATGGGATTTAATAAAGACCTTATGATGGCTGTTGTTGAATTTAAAAAGGGATCCGTCGGGTATTTGCATAAACATATTCATTCGCAGGTCTCCTTTATAGCAAAAGGATCGGTTGAAGTAACTATTAACATGGAGAAAAAAAAGCTGAAACAGGGTGATGTTTTTTTTATAGAGCCGAATATTGAGCATGGAGTTTTAGCGCTCGAGGATAGTACGCTTGTTGATGCCTTTACCCCTTACAGGGAAGATTTTATAAGCAGCTAATTTATTGCGGATGACGTGCAGAACTGAATCGATTGCACAGAGAAGATTTCCATTTATGATTCAAAGGCTCTGAGCATAAATCTTTGTTAGGCACATGGGAACATTCTTTTAGAAAGAAAATAATATTCAGCAAAGAGACGGCTAATAAATTTATAAATCTATTTGGAACCGATATGAAAATAACAGCGAAAATATTTTTACTCATAGTCATACTAATTTTCTCTGCAGAGTATGCCCCTGGGCAGACGATAAACAAATTAGATTTTTCGGATCAATTTAATCTGCATGAGCTGGAAAAAATACGCGTTATAACTGCCGCAGATAAATATCTTAATGAATCTCCGATAACTATAACTTCTGCTTCTTCACCAAGAAGCGCGGGCGGAAAGCACGATTTCTTTTCGGAAGGGGATTACTGGTGGCCAGATCCTCAAAATCCAGACGGTCCCTACATACAAAAAGACGGAATGACTAATCCTGATAATTTTATTCTTCACCGCAAAGCGATGATCCGGTTAAGCATTCAAGCCCCTGCTCTGACAGCAGCCTATATAATCACTCACGATAAAAAATACGCATTGAAAGCGATAGAACATTTTAAGGCCTGGTTTGTTAATGAAGAAACCCGGATGAATCCGAATCTTTTGTATGCTCAGGCCATTAAGGGAAAATTTACTGGAAGGGGGACGGGTATAATAGATACTATCCACTTAATTGAAGTTGCGCGTTCAATCATGGTATTGGAGAAGGCGGGTCTGATTGATAATAATGATTTAACGTCTATTAAAAAATGGTTTTCCGATTATTTAGAGTGGCTTACAAATCATAAATACGGTAAAGATGAAATGAATGCCAAGAATAATCATGCTACCTGTTTCATTATGCAGTATGCAGCATTTGCACTTTTGACGGGCGATTCAGAGAAATTGAATTTCTCAAAAAAAAGATTCAAAGAGATACTGCTTCCGGGTCAAATGGCAGAGGATGGCAGTTTTCCTCAGGAATTAAGAAGAACGAAGCCGTATAATTATTCCCTTTTTAATCTAGACGCTATGGCTACTATCTGCCGGATTTTATCGGATAAGGAGGAAAATCTGTTCGAATTCACTTTGCCTGACGGAAGAAATCTGAAAAAAGGAATCGAGTTTATGTATCCGTTCATCGCGGACAAATCGAAATGGAAATATCCAGCAGACGTAATGTATTTCGATTACTTCCCTAACCGCCAGCCGTCACTTCTTTTTGGAGCAATTGCTTACAAAAGCGAAAAATATTTTGAACTGTGGAAATCATTGAACGGTGATCCGGAAAATGAGGAAGTAGTACGCAACCTTCCGATAAGACAACCCCTTCTTTGGATAGAATAAATATTTTAAAAAGACAATCAAAAAAATAAAAAAGCAATTCACGGATCTGTTTATGAAAAAAATCATCACGTTTCTCATCTCACTCCTTCTCTTTATCAACTCCGGTGCACAGGATATTATCAAAATCACTGGAGATCAGCTTATTAGGAAAGACAATATTCTCAACGGAAAATTTCCCAATTACACAGTAGATGGGAAATGGAATGTAAGCGAAGCCCCTAATTGGTTTGCAGGTTTTACTGCGGGCGAATTGTGGGATATGTACGACATGACCGGGGTTGAAGAGTATAAAACCAGAGCGCTGGTTCACTGCGATAATTTAATAAAATATGCTTCACTCGATAACACGCACGATCTCGGATTTATCTTTTTAAATTCATGCGTTAAAGCATTTCAGCATACCGGTATTAAAAAATATAAGGATGCCGCTTTAGAAGCTGCCCGGACGCTTTCTAAAAGATTCAATTCCAAGGGTAATTTTATAAGAGCCTGGGGTAAACTTGGAACTACTGATAGAGAAGGCCTGATGATAATTGATACGATGATGAATCTTGAACTTCTTTTCTGGGCAGCTAAGGAGACGGGAGATTATACTCTATATGATATTGCTTACAAGCACGCAATCACTTGTATGAATGAAAATGTGCGCAATAATTATTCTTCGTACCACGTTGTTGAATTTGATCCTGCAACCGGTAAAGTAATTAGAAAAAAAACTCATCAGGGTTTTGCTGATGAATCTACATGGGCACGGGGAGAGGCATGGGGAATATATGGCTTTGCTATTGCATATAAATACACACAGGATGAAAGATTTCTTAAAATCTCTAAAGAGATGGCGAATTATTTTATGAATAATCTGCCGGATGATTACGTGCCACGCTGGGATTTGGACTTAAAAACCGTTTCTGCAACAAGAGATGCTTCTGCAGGCGCCGTTGCCGCATCAGGAATGATCCTTCTTTCCGAAATTACAGATTCCAAAGTTGAGAGTAAAAATTATCTGGGGAACTCGGAAAAAATAATCTCGTCGTTAAAGGAAAATTATATTTATACTAAAAGCGCTAGAAAAACAGAAGAGGGGATACTTCTTCATTGTGTGTACAATTATAATAGCGGTTTAGCGATTGATGAATCGTATCCCGCCGGGGATTTTTATTTTATAGAATGCCTGAAGAAGGAGTCAATTTTAGACCGGAAAAAATTTTTTATTGAAAAAACAGAAAAAAGGGAAAGTTATTTAATTAATAATGATTGGTATTACCTGGAGGATGCAGTTCAGAACATTAATAACCTATATAAGTCCGAAGCAGAATGGATAAAAATTAATCTTCCACATACATGGAACAAAAGCGACGCGCTGGATGCTGAACCGGGATACAGAAGAAATATAGGCTGGTATGAAAAAGAATTGTTCATT
Organism: Bacteroidota bacterium; assembly: GCA_021812705.1. Classification (GTDB taxonomy): domain Bacteria; phylum Bacteroidota; class Ignavibacteria; order Ignavibacteriales; family Melioribacteraceae; genus Fen-1258. Next base: position 11,664 of record JAKAMT010000046.1, read on the forward strand.
CCCGCTACCGAGCAAAACAAAATCTATCTGCTTCATTTTGAAGGGATTAATAATCAGAGTGAAGTTTATGTCAATGGAATTAAAGCCGGCGGTCATATCGGAGGATTTGTTGGATTCGATGTTGATATTACTCCGTTCGTTAAAAAAGGGGAAATGAATCTAATCGATATCAAAGCGGATAATTCATATGATCCGTACGTAGTTCCTTCACAGAAATCCGATTTTGTTGTTTATGGCGGCATAACCAGAAACGTTCATTTGAATGTTCTACCGGGAACATATTTTGAAAGGATGCTTGCTCAGACTCCGGAAGTATCCGAGCGGAAAGCGAAAACCAGGATTAAATTATATGTAAAGAGTGTAGACGCAAATAAAACCGTAACTATTGAAGCTGTTTTAAAAGATAAGTACGGCAAAAAAGTTCTGGAGAAGAATATCGATCACGTTTTAACGGCCGGTTCAAATAACTTGGAATTGGATTTTCCGGATCTTAAAAAACCGCAGCTGTGGTCTCCCGATTCTCCAAACCTATACACGATTGAACTTTCTTTGTTGGAGAATGGAAAAATTATAGATGGTTTTTCCGATAGAATAGGATACCGTTTTTATGAATTCAAAGAGCACGGCGCATTTTATTTAAACGGAAAGAGATTGCTTCTCAGAGGCACTCACCGCCACGAAGAACTTTCTGGATACGGAAATGCGCTGCCGGACAGCATTCACCGTGCCGATATTAAGATGATCAAAGAGATGGGAGCAAATTTTATTAGACTGGCACATTACCCGCAGGCTGCAGAAGTTTACCGCGCGTGCGACGAAATGGGAATTTTATTATGGGACGAAAATCCCTGGTGCCGCGGAGGAGTTGGTCCGCGCCAATGGCAGGTGAATACAAAAAATATCTTCAGTGAAATGATAAAACAAAATTATAATCACCCTTCAATTATTCTTTGGTCGATAGGAAATGAATGTGACTGGCTTCCCGATTTTGCAGGAGGGGATAACCCCGATTCGCTCAAAGCATTTGCGGAAACATTAAACGGCATTGCAAAAGAATTAGATCCGTACCGTTACACTACCACCAGAAAATTTCCTGCCGCCCAGGATGTAGTTGATGTTTTCTCTCCTTCAATCTGGTCGGGCTGGTACAGCGATGTCTATAAGAATTATGAAAAAACAATTTCAAAAGCCAGGGATACCTATAAAAAATTATTCCATGCAGAATATGGCGGAGACAGCCACGTAGGAAGACATACAGATAATCCGATTGACGGTGAAGGAAAAGTAACCTCGACGGGCGGTGATGAACCGATCAACAAAATTAAATCAAGCAGCATCGCCAACATTGGAGATTGGAGCGAAAGCTACATTGTAGATCTGTTTGACTGGTATCTTCATGTTACAGAAAAACTCGACTGGTTTACAGGTTCAGCTCAATGGATCTTCAGAGATTTTACTACTCCGCTGCGCCCGGAAAACCCGATTCCTTATGTAAATCAGAAAGGATTAGTTGACATGAACAACAATCCAAAGGATGCGTATTATGTCTTTAAAAGCTACTGGAGCAGCAGTCCGAAATTCTGTTACATCGAGTCGCATACATGGAAGGAAAGAAACGGATTGCCCGGTCAGAAAAAGGAAATCAATGTTTTCAGCAATTGTAAAGAAGTAGAACTCTTTTTAAACGGCATTTCTCTTGGTAAATTGAAAAAAGATTCTAGCAAATACCCCGCTTCCGGCTTGAGCTGGAACGTTCAGTTCTCTGAAGGTGCAAATAAAATTGAAGCTGCGGGATACGATGGTAATAATAAAATTGCCGAGGATGTTCTGGATGTTGCATATACTACTAAAAAAATAGAAAAGCCGGAAGATTTGATTCTTCAAAAAGAGAGACTTCCGAACGGGAATTATCTTATCACCGCTTATGCGGTTGATAAAAATGGAAATCACTGCACCGATTTTAATAAAAGAGTTTACTTCTCAGCTTTAAGCGGCGGAAAGCTCCTCGAGAATTCGGGCACGCCAAAAGGCAGCAGCGTGATAGAAATGGCGAACGGAAAAGCACAAATTGAATTCAAACATATTCCGCTCCAAAAAGGAGTTGTTGAAGTTCGAAATCAGGATTTCAAAGGGACTTATATCACAATAGAAGATTGATGTGATAAAAACTAAGATTGAAAGAACGGTCTTCCGGCATATTTTACGGAAGACCGTTTCATTTTAAATCTGCTCAGCCGGTAATTTCCAGCATCCTTTGGATCGGCAGTCTTGCCCTCTCAGCCGTCTCTCTATCCACTTTAACTTCATACCGATCCAGCAGCAAAGCGTCGCGAAGATTTTCGAGATTTATTTTTTTCATATACTCGCAAAATGCGTTTTCGCTCAGCGGGAAAAATTCTGCTGACGGCTTTATTTTCTTAAGCCGGTGAAGAATTCCGGTTTCGGTAGCTATCACAAATTCTTCGGCATCGGACTCCTGCACGAATTTGATCATGCCGTCGGTCGAAAAAATGTGAACGCTGTTGCAGTCGAAATAGAGCTGGGATTTCAGCATGCATGAAGAGGAGCATCCGCATTCCGGGTGAATTAAAAATTCAGCGTTAGGATGCGCTTTCTGCGAGTCGCTGAAACTTACATCGCCAATTTTTTTATGAACATGGCAGGCGCCGTCCCAAATTTCCATATCCCTTCCCGTTACCGCCTTCACATAATTGCCCAAAAATTTATCGGGCAGAAAAAGAATTTTTTTATCTGACGGAATTGAATTCACTATTTTAACAGCATTGGAGGATGTTACGCAATAATCACTTTCCGCTTTTATTTCCGCGGTCGTATTCACATAAGAAACAACAACGGCATTCCGGTTTTCATTTTTCCATTCGCGGAGCTGTGCGGCATTTATGGATTCGGCCAGTGAGCATCCTGCCTCAAGAGAGGGGATAAGAACTTTTTTATTTGGAGAAATTATTGATGCGGTTTCTGCCATAAAGTGGACGCCGCAAAAAACAATCAGATCCGACTTAGTTTTTGCCGCCTGCCGGGATAATCCGAGCGAGTCGCCCACGAAATCGGCTAAGTCCTGTATCTCGCCGGTCTGATAGTTATGTGCAAGTATAACGGCATCTTTCTTCCTGCGCAGTTCATTTATTTCTTCTATTAATTTTTTCATTCAGTGCCTTTGTCTGAGAGATTTTCATGTTAATGTCCAATGCTTTTACAGAATGTGTCAACGCCCCTACAGAAATAAAATCTACGCCTGTATTAGCGATCTTACTCACATTTTTCAGATTCACATTTCCGGAAGCTTCGGTTTTTGCCTTGCCGCCGATAATTTTAACGGCTTCTTTCATCATTTGTGTGCTCATATTGTCCAGCATTATGATATCGGCTTTTGCTGCAAGCGCTTCTTTTACCTGATTAAGATTTCCTGTTTCCACTTCGATTAAAATTTTCTTTTTATTTTTTTTTCGGACGAGATTTACGGCCTCGGCAATGCTTCCCGCAATTTTTATATGATTGTCTTTGATGAGCACCATATCATAAAGCCCGAATCTGTGATTCGTTCCTCCTCCGCATTTAACAGCATATTTGTCCAATAGCCGCATTCCCGGAACTGTTTTGCGTGTATCCAAAATTTTAGTATTTGCCGATTCTGCTTTCTCTACAAATTTTGAAGTTATAGTTGCTATTCCTGATAATCTTTGAAGTAAGTTTAACGCTGTCCTTTCGGCTTTAAGAATCGCAGCAAGAGAACCGGACACTTCAGCTATCTTTCTGTTTTTAGTTACATGAGAGCCTTCCTTCACATGATTTTTCCAGATAATATTTCTTCCTGACTTTTTAAATACAGATTCAGCTATAAAGAGACCTGCAATTATCCCCTCCTCTTTTGCATAGAAAGAAGCTTTTCCGGTTTTATTCATCGGAATTATTGCCCCGGTTGTAACATCGCCGGGACCAATATCTTCTCTTAAAGCTGCTGTTATAATTCTGTCAATCTCTTTTTTGCTCAGACGCATTTGATTTCCAATTTAGTATTCATTTCTTGAAATCGGGGGGCCGCATTTTTCTTCAATATTATAGTAGCGTTAAACTTAGCGAGTGATGCGCTAAAGTCGCTTCTGATGTTACAACCCCTGCTTTCTTTTCTCATCAGCGCAGACTCGGTTATCAATTTAGCGCATAAGACAATTGATGCCCCGTTCTGAAGGAAGTATTCATCTTTCTTGCTGTTAACCTGATCTTCATAATCTGATAAAATACTTTTAGCCTTTGTCAATCCTTCTTCGCTTCTTACAATGCCCGCATATTCCCATAATAGTTTGCCGACTTTTTCTTTTATCCGGAGATTTTGATTATAATTTCTGGCATCAAAAGAGATCGGGTTTATCATTTTTGTTCCGGTTATTGATGAAGCCGGGTTTATAGTTGAATGCTCTACCGCCCGTTTGGCAAATACTAAGCACTCGAGAAGAGAATTGCTGGCCAATCTATTGGCTCCATGGACATTGGTTGAGGCTGCCTCACCAACCGCGTAAAGATTTGAAATGTTGGTTGCTCCGAACATATCTGTTTTAATGCCTCCGATTGTATAATGGGCGGCGGGTGAAACGGGCACAGGATCTTTTGTTATATCGACATTGTACTTCAGAGCTGTTTTGTAGATGAACCGGAATCTTTCTTTAACGGATGATGGATTAAGGTGATCGAGCCGCAGAAAAAGATTTGGCCTGCCGCTTTCTTTGAGTTCATTGTACATTGCTTCTGCAACTTTATCCCGTGGAGATAATTCATCTGCATCCCATCTTTTCAAAAAACGTTCTCCCTTCCAGTCAACTAAACGCGCACCTTCTCCGCGTACGGCTTCCGAAATTAAAAATGTTTCACCGCTATCCGAGTAAAATGAAGTGGGATGAAACTGGATAAATTCCATGCTCTCTATCTCTGCCCCTATTTCATAAGCCAATGATATTCCTTCGCCTGTGGTGGAATCAGGATTAGTTGAACGCGGATAAATTGCCGAAACGCCTCCTGAGGCGATGATAATATTACTCCCGGTGAAGATTACGGTTTCTTTGCTTAAAAGATTAAGGCATGCGGCCCCGGTGCACTTTAAACCGTCGTTTAAAAGTTTAAACGCATAAAAATTTTCGAAGAATTGAATATTTTTATTTTTTACGGCTTCAGAAAAAATAAAATTTACCAAAGCGGCACCCGTGGAATCTCCATTCGAATGAAGTATTCTCCGGGTAGAGTGACCGCCTTCAAGGCCAAATAAAATATCCTCATTCAGGCTATCGAATTTCATCCCCCCGTCAATTAGCGATTCAACTATCTCCTTTCCCTCGTGAACAAGTATTTCTACGGCTTCTCTGTCGCACAATTCTCTTCCGGCTTTAAGCGTGTCCTGAATGTGCAGATAGGAAGAATCATGCTCTGAAATAGCTGCTGCCACTCCTCCCTGGGCTAAATATGAATTGCTTACTTTAAGATCGGTTTTAAATATTAAAGCAACGGTGCCGTATTTGGCGGCATTAAGCGAAGCAAAAAGTCCGGCTAATCCGGAGCCGATGATTATAAAATCAAAATATTTAGCAGTCATGAATTATTTTTTAATAACTTCTTTCACGGTATTATCAGGATTCATTATTACAACAGTTGGCCTGTGCATTGATATTTCCTCCTCATCGAAGGAAGAGTAGCTTGCGATTATAACAGTATCGCCCGTCTGTACTAATCTTGCCGCGGCGCCGTTAAGGTTTATCTCTTTCGAATTGCCGAATATGACATAAGTCGAAAATCTGTTTCCGTTTGTCACGTTATAAATTTCTACTTTTTCGAATTCAATCAGATCGGATTTGCTGCATATCTCGCGATCGATAGAAACGGATCCTTCATAATTAATGTCGGCACCCGTAACAGTCGCCCTGTGAATTTTAGATTTTAACAGCGTCCTTCTCATTGCTCTTCCTTGCCTTCCTGGTGATTCATCTGATATGCCAAGTTCAGTCCTTTAAGAGCCAATGTAGGGTCGGCTACGTTAAAAAGATTTTCATTCTCAAATAGAATTGAGAATCCGCCGGTGCCTATTACAACCGGCTTGCTCTCATTAAATGCTTCTCTGGTAATTCTTTCTTTCAATTCTTTTACTATTCCCAAGTGTCCGTAAAATAAGCCGGATTGGATGCTCTCTGCAGTAGATTTGCCGATTACAGCTTCTGTTTTTTTTATTTCAACGCTTGGAAGCTGTGCGGCGCGGCTTTCAAGCACTTCCATAGAAATTCTTATGCCGGGCAGAATTATCCCTCCCAAATAGTCTTTCGACCTGCTGATTGCGCAAAACGTTGTGGCGGTTCCAAAATCTACGACGATAATGTTCTGATCCGGGAACAGTTTACATGCAGCAATTGCGTTGGCTATCCTATCGGTTCCAACTTCAAGCGGATTCCGGTATTTTATTTTCAAACCTGTTTTCACTCCGGCTTTAAGAAAGAACGGATCTATATTGAAATATTTCATGCAGCTTCCTATAAGAGAATAATTCAGATCCGGTACCACGCTGCAGATAGAGACGCCTTTAATCTTATCGGGATCAATTTTGTTCTCCCGCAGAACGGTTTTTAAAAAAATGCCTATCTCATCGGATGAGTATTGCTGGCGGGAAGTTTTTCTAAACTGAAAGAGAAGATCTTCCCCGTCAAATACTCCCCCGTGAATTTGCGTGTTCCCTGCATCAATGCATAAGATCATTTTTCACCTGCTATTATTTTTTGCAATTCGTTAGAAAGAATTTCCGTAGTGCCGCACTCAATAAAATTCATGCTGCGGTCGAAAATTTTAAAATTTGCCTGGACGGATTTTACGGTCCGGTCTGTAATATCGTTTGCCACAATAAAATCCGGATCGGATTCGTTAAAGAGTTTTTTTACCGCCGCGGTCTGTTCTTTTCCGTTTGCGCCGTTAGTCAATTTAAATGCGACAACTTTCATGTTTTTATTAGATGAATAAGATTTCAGTCTGCGGGCAATTTTGAAATTCCGTTTAAGCGAAATGCTTATCTCACCGCTGTCGGAATTTATCTTTTTATTCAACGGAAGATCCATTTTCTTTTTGCCGATCAATAATGCCTCGGGAGAAAAATCGCTTACTGCCGCAAGATGAATCACTGCGTTGTAGCGGTTTTTTGAAAGCAATGATTTAATACTCTCGTTCAATTCTACAAATGATTCGTATTCAAAAATCTCGCATTTCTGTGCCGGCGCAATGGATTCTTTTGAACGGAGAATTGTTACGTTGAATTTATTTAATGAAAAATCATCCGCAAGCGCGGCGCCGGTTCTGCCGGTGCTCATGTTTGTTAAATATCTGACTCCGTCGATATTCTCTCTTGTACCCCCGGAAGTGATAAGAACATTTAATTTGGCAGAGGATTCATTTTTTGATTCAAGTGCGTTAATTATTTCTTTATAAATCAGATCCGGGTCCAGCAGCTTCCCTTCTCCTATATCTCCGCAGCTAAGATACCCTTCATCCACTGGAAGTATCTTAACGCCCCAGCTTTTCAATTTGTTTAATGATTCCTTAGTGGCAGGATGATTATACATAAAAGCATTCATAGCCGGGGCAATCAGATACGGCTTGCTCCAGTCGAACGCCAGAAACAAAGAAGTCAAAAGGTTATCTCCAATTCCGCAGGCAAGTCTGTTTATTGTATTGGCCGTGGCCGGGCATATTATTATCAGATCAGCCCACTTCATCAGATTTATATGGCTCATCATGTTTCCATCTTCAAAAGAGTCTGTATAGACCGGATTGTGGGTCAATCCTTCCAGTGTTGCTTTGCCCAAAAAATTGAGGGCATTATCTGATGCGACCACCTTCACTTCAAAATTATTCTGGATCAGTTTGGAGATGAGATAGGCGCTTTTGTACGCCGATATTGATCCTGTTATCTTTAGTAAAATTTTAAATTTCGACATTGTCAATCAGCCTCACTTTGCCTAGATACACCGCACCGAATCTTCTTCCTGCTGTTTCTTCGATGTAATCCACTTTAAAGCCGGTCTTTTCAAGACCATTAATTATTTCATCGACCTTTCCGGGCGATTTTAATATTTTATTGAACTGAGGGGCAATTATTTTTTCTTCCGGCGTCAATAATTTATTTCTTGAACTCAGCGCTAGTCCGCTCTCTTCCCTCACAGTAGGACACGGAACAATTTTAACATTCATAAAAAAAGCTTCGCACATTCCTTTTATAAGGAGATACTGCTGATAATCTTTTTGCCCAAAGTAGGCCGTGTTTGGTTTTATGATATTAATCAATTTAAGAACGACCGTTAGCACGCCGGTAAAATGGCCTGGCCTGGAAGCGCCGCATAATATTTTGCTCAAAGATTCTTCGATAACCTTGTAATTAAATTTGTCTATATAAATTTCATCGTAGGACGGCAAAAAAAGATAATCGGCATCAAGACTGTTCAACAGCGCCAGGTC
>JAKAMT010000200.1 GCA_021812705.1 Bacteroidota bacterium
GTGAGTTTACCTTTTTTATGCTGACGTTCAATTGCGTTCTTTCCGCCGCCGAGCATTATTTTGTCTTTAACGGCAGAAATTTTTCTAAAAAGATTTTTATGAAAATCTTCACGGCGCAAAAATGTTTCATTCTTATTTATCTGAGTTCCAATCCGTGCCATGCATCTCCCTAGAAAAAAAATTGTAAATATTATAACTAATCAAAGAAATAAAGTTCAGTCGCTTAAAAGAGTCCTTGCTATAACCAGGCGTTGAACTTCCGACGTACCTTCTCCGATTGTAAGCAATTTTACGTCACGGTAAAATTTTTCTACCGGATAATCTTTTGTGAAACCGTAGCCGCCGAATATTTGCACTGCTTCATTTGCAGCGCGGGTGGCAGTCTCGCTGGCAAACAATTTTGCTTTTGCGGCGGAGTCTAATATATTTTTACCCTGGTCCTTCATTCTTGCAGCTCTTAAAGTCATGATCCTGGCTGCTTCAATTTCGGTTGCCATATCTGCCAATTTAAATTGTATAGCCTGAAATTCCGATAATGATTTTCCGAATTGTTTTCTCTCTTTGGTGTAAGAAAGGCAAGCTTCGAGACATCCTTGCGCAAGACCAACGCTCAAAGCGGCAATAGAAATTCTTCCGCCTTCAAGAATCTTCATTGCCTGGGTAAAGCCTTCACCTTCTTTGCCTATCAAATTATCTTCCGGCACGCGGCAATTTTCAAAAATTAATTGAGTGGTTTCGCTGGCGCGCATTCCCAATTTATTTTCTTTTTTCCCAACTGAAAATCCGTTCCATCCTTTTTCTACTACGAATGCTGAGATCCCTTTTTTACCTTTGCTCTTGTCGGTTACTGCAAGCACGACTGCAATTTTACCTACGCCGCCGTGTGTAATAAAAGCCTTGGTTCCGTTCAAAATGTATTCATTGCCATCTTTTACGGCAGTTGTTTGCATCGCTGCGGCATCACTTCCGCTTCCAGGTTCGGTTAATCCCCAAGCACCGATTTTTCTGCCCGTTGCCAATTCCGGAAGATATTTTTTCTTGAGCTCGTTGCGCGCAAACATGTTAATATGATTTGTGCACAGTCCGTTGTGTGCAGCAACCGAAAGAGCTATTGACGGATCGATGCGCGCCAGTTCCTCCACCACAAGAGCGTATTCAACATATCCTAGTCCTGCGCCTCCCAATTCTTCCGGGACAAGAATTCCGAGGAATCCAAGACCTCCAAGTTGTTCCATTATATCCGCCGGAAAGTGTTGTGCCTCGTCGAATTCCATCACACGATGTTTAATTTTTTCTTCAGCAAAACTTCTGATTGTTTCTTTGATGGCGTTCTGGTTCTCGTCAAGTTCGAGTAAAAAATTTGCACCGCTCATTTCTTCCATAAATATCCTACTGGTTAACAGATGATTTAAAATTATTAAATAATTTTTCCGCTATCTGATAGGGAGAAGTTTCTCCTTCCACCACTTGTGAGAGGGAAGCCTCAAGACTCTCGGCTCTCTCTTTTGCCCAAAGTTCATTCTTTAGTAGATGTTCCACGATCTCTTTAATTCTGATTTTGTAATTAGATTCTCTTTTCAGTTTTAACAGTCCGCTCTTCTGCAGATAATCTCGATGTTTTTCAATTTCATCAGCAATTTCTTTAGTGCCTGTATTTTCCGAAGCAACGGATTTTAAAATATTCGGCATCCAGCTTTTCTCAGTATGATCTCTAAGCATCAGGATTGTTTTCAATGCGACCATGGCGCTCTCTGAGCCGGGACGGTCACTTTTGTTCAGTACAAAAAAGTCCGCAATCTCCATCAGTCCAGCTTTCATCGCCTGTATAGAATCTCCCGATTCGGGAACAAGAACAACTACAGTTGTATCTGCGGCTTTGGCGACATCCAATTCCGATTGTCCCACGCCGACAGTTTCAAAAATTATAAAATCATATCCGGCAGCATCCAGCACGTCGGCCGCATCGATTGTTTTTTTGCTCAATCCGCCCAAACTTCCTCGTGTGGCCATGCTTCTTATAAAAACGCCGGGATCGCTTCCAATCTCGCTCATCCTCACGCGGTCGCCTAAAAGCGCACCGCCTGTAAAAGGACTCGTGGGATCTACAGCGATGATACCGACTTTTTTATTCAACGATCGGTAATATTTTGTAAGCTGATTTGTTAAAGTGGATTTGCCCGCACCCGGAGGACCAGTGATGCCGATTCTGTAAGCCCCGCCGATTTTTTTATGCAGGTCTTTCAGCAGCTCGGTTGAGTTGGAGTTTCCCGATTCAATTATGCTGATTGCCCTAGATACCGCACGTTTATCATTGTTGAAAATTTTTTCTATCAAAATATCATCCGGCATAAATCTCAAATGTATAATCTGTTTTCAGAAATATATTCTTTTACTTTTTTCGGAACAAGATATTCTATTGAAAGATTGTTCCTTACCCGTTCGCGAATTTCAGTCGACGAAATTTCGATTGTAGGTGTATCAATTATTTCTGCCTTCTCAAAAAATCTGTTTCGTGTCTGGTCTCTGTCAATTTTTCTTTTCATAACTACTAATTTAACCATCTCTAAAATTTCATCCGGCTTATGCCACTTTTCGAACATAATTAAATTATCGTAGCCTATTATAAGCTCAATTTTATCATATATCTTTTTAAAATGGCAGACCGTATCGTATGTGAACGAAATTTCATCCTTAAGAATTTCGTAATCGGAGACTTCGCAATAGGAGAATGATTCCAATGCAAGCTTTAGCATATTAAACCGGTGATCTACGGGAGTAGCCATTTTATTCTGCTTCAAAGGCGATATCCTGTTGGGAACAAAAATGATCTTCTCCAGATCCCTTTTTTCATACAATATCCTTGAAGTAATTATATGTCCAAGATGGACCGGATCAAACGACCCGCCGTATATTCCAACAGGTTTCATTTAAATTGCCGAAGAATTATTTCTTAACATCGAATTGATTAATCCTCTCAACTGCTTTATCTCCGATTCATAATATTCGCGGGAAGAACCGGAACTGTTTTTAATCTGATTTTTTCTGAAAGCCAATTTCACAGTACAACTTATATATAATTTGCGAATTCTTTCGTCTATCCAGCCTCTGCGGAATCGTAGATGCGTGCTCAATATTTTTATATGTGCGCGCGGAATCAGATTTAAAATACTCTCTTCTTCCAATTCTTTCTCAATAATCTTCTTTTCATTATTGATTGTCAACCGGAAAACAGAAAAGAAGAAAGAGATTAAAATTATCATAAATAAAAATCCGAACAGTATATAATTTTCAAAACTGACAGTCGAATTCCAGATAAAATGAATTGTCATTGCCAGGATCAAACCTGCGACCGGCAGAATTATTCTTAATCTCGAAAGAGAAAATTTTGCCATTGCCAAGAAAGCTCCGAGCGTAGCGGTTGAGATCATATGCATCACTGCGGAAAAGAGTGAGCGGATAAGAACTAACTGGATCCATGAATGCAAAGTATCTCCATATGCGATGAAGTAGATGAAATTTTCAGTCATCCCAAAACCGAGTCCTATTGCACCGCCGTAAACAAGTCCGTCTGTTATGTTGTCGAATTTCTTTGAATTGAGAGTATAGAGAAGAAAGATCCCTTTAGCCCCTTCCTCACTTATAGGCGCAAAGATAACAGTCTGAATTAGAGACGAGCCGTTTGCACCGACATCTGAAACTCCAAGCAGGTATGATAAGAAAATATTTCCTCCGACTGCTAATAAGGTTGCGCCCAATGCGCCCCAGATAAAATGGAGTAACAAGAAGAGGAGCGGTTCTCTTTCATTTTTATCCATCCACCAGATAAGAAACAGATATGATGTCATGGGCAAAACTGCCGCAAAAAGTGAGGCGATACTAGCCATTAAACAAAACTCTGCGTTTAGAAATCAAATTCACACTTTTCTTGATTATAAGGGTTTAGCTTAATATATTTTGAGCCAATTTTTTCAAGTTCTTCAAATGATAATAAAATATACTAATTTTTCGGACGGTATCCACAGTTTTCATCTTTCGGAACCAGTCAAAAATTTAGGTTTTGAAGAAATATTCTTTGGAAACGTTGAAGTTGATGTGAAAATGGACAAATCTGCTCATCAGATTGTTTTGGATTGCGATCTGTCCGTTAAATGCAATTTAGTTTGCGATAGATGCGCAACCGAATTTCAAACTAATCTGACAAATCATTTTCAGATTAGTTATCTTTTCAGTAGAGAAAATATAGAGTCCGACGATTTTAACGTAAAATTCATTTCGCCGGATCAGGAAAAAATAAACTTGAAAGAGGATGTTCACGAATATCTTGAACTTTCTCTTCCTTTGAAAAATGTCTGCAAAGAAGAATGTAAAGGTTTATGCCCGCATTGCGGAAAAAATC
>JAKAMT010000047.1 GCA_021812705.1 Bacteroidota bacterium
CAACTGCACGAGCCAATAAAGTTTTTCCGGTGCCGGGAGGTCCCAGCAGCAGAACGCCGCGCGGAATTTTTCCGCCCAGGCGCTGAAATTTTCCCGGCTCTTTTAAAAATTCAATTATCTCTTCCAATTCCTGCTTGGCTTCATCCGCGCCGGCAACATCTTTAAATGTAACTTTGATGGCGGATTCGGAGATCAGTTTGGCTTTGCTTTTTCCGAAATTGAAAATGCCGCGTGTTCCGCCTCCGGCCCCGCCTCCCTGCATCCTTCTAAAAATAAAGATCCAGACTGCAATCAGTCCAAGCCACGGCAGAAAGCCGATGAACATCGTCATCCATTCATTCGATTCTCTAACAAATGTATATTTTACATTTTTTGAATTCCAAACTTCGACCTGTTTCTGAATTACAGGCTCCACCAGCGTAACGGAAAATGTTTTAACGTCCACATAATTTCCGTTAATCTTGATTTTCTCTTTATCCTTCAGAACGCCTTCGAATCTGTAATCGTTAACATCGGTCTTAAAAATTTTCGCCTCGGCAATCTTATCCGAATTCAGAAAATTTTCATACATATCGTAAGTAACTTCAACAGTGCCGGTCGACTTCTGCATAAAAGTCATAATGATCACGGCAGCTACTATAACAGCGCCCCAGCTGAAAACAGTTTTAATTATTTTGCCCCAGTCAAAATCTCCGTCCGGCTTTTGAGGAGAGCCCAGCCCCTTTTTCTTGTTGTTTTCCTGAGGATTATTATTCTCGTCTGCCATATACCACTTTCCCAAGAATTGTAACATTTAATTCCCTTTTCCGTTATTCGCTTAAAACATAAATTGAACTAAGATTTCTGTATTTCTGAGCGTAATCTAAACCGTAACCGATTACGAATTTATTCGGAATTTTGAAGCCAATATAATCAATTCCGACGTCAAATTTTAAACTGTCCGGCTTTACAAGCAGCGATGCAACCTTCATGCTCGCCGGATTGTGATCCTTTATAATCTTTTCGATGTAATTGATGGAAAGACCCGTATCGATAATGTCTTCAACGATGATAAGATGCCTGTCCGAAATATCCGCGTTAAGATCCTTGATCAGTTTTACTTTGCCGGAAGAAATTTTTTCGTCCCCGTAGCTCGAGAGTTTGAAAAAATCCATTTCGCAGTTGATGGTAATATTTTTAAGCAGATCGGACATAAACATGAAGGAGCCGTTCAATACACCGATGAAGATCGGCAGCTTCGTTTTGTATTCTTCTGAAATTTGTTTGCCCAGTTCCGCAATTCTTTTCTGAATATCTTCCTCAGTCAAATACGGAACAAATTTTTCCGTGCCGACCCAGATCTCATTTTTACTGTTTTTCAGTTCACCCATAGTTTATATATCTTCTTTGATTTTGAATTCAATTTAACCCTGTCGTCTATTCTTAAACCAACTATCCATACAATTTGGTTCCTGTTTAAGAGGACCAGCTGATTTTTTCTTTCCGATGTCGGGATTTTCAGATCCGTTAAAAAATCGGATACTTTCTTGAAAGATTTCATTCCCAGCGGCTTGAACCGGTCGCCGCTTTTCCATCTGCGCAGAATAAATTTGTCTTCCACGACAGATGCGTCTATAAATTCCGTTTTTCCGGAATGATCATATTTGACACTACTCTTGACAATTTCATCAATACCGAAAGATTTTGCACCCGCGTTTATTTTTTCACCCACTCTTAAATCATAAGATCCGGCCGGCTCATGTTCCTTTCTGCCGATTACTATTCTATCTTCTTCCCTTACAGCGGTTATCTTTTTAGAGAGTTCAGCTTTTTTCCCTTTTTGATTTTTGAGAAGCGAATTTATTTTAACATAATCCTTATGCTGCATTTTAATATTAAAATTCCGCTCCAATATCTTTTTCAATATTTCGCCGGGCAGTTCCCCGCCGAAAAGATTTTTCAGATTGATATCGATAGAGGCATATCCGTCTGCCGCATCAACAAACTGTTGAATTAGAAAATCGTTCAGATCACTGCCGATCCGCGCCGTGCGAGATATATTTTCCGAAGTCCTGAAAACCGCTTCGTCAATTTTCGGATTGATCCCATTTTTAATAAGCGGAATAATTTTGTTCCGGATAAAATTTCTTCTGAAATCGTCCTTAAGATTAGATGAATCAATTCTGAATTCGATTTTTTCTTTTTCGAGATATTTTAAGATTTCGTTTTTCCCCAGACAGAGTAGCGGGCGGACAATGTTTTCTCTTGCCGCCGGTATTCCGCTCAGGCCGGAAAGTCCTGTACCGTTGAAAAGATTCATCAGCACGGTTTCTGCGTTATCGCTCATATTATGTGCGGTAACAATCTTATCGCAAACATTTTTTTCTGCAAGAGCTTCCAGATTTTCATACCTGAGAATTCTCGCGGCTTCCTCGACCGAATATTTATTTTTTTTTGCGAATCCTTTTACATCGATTCTTTTTGAAAAAAAATGTATCCCTTTTCCCGAACAAAGTCTTTTTACGAATTTTTCATCGGCATCAGATTCATCCCCTCTCAGTGAGTGGTTGAAATGAGCTGCGGCAATTTCAATCTGAAATTTTTTTTTATACTTTAAGAAAAAATTGAGTGCAAAAACAGAATCCGGCCCCCCGCTGAGTGCGATTAAGATTTTATCCCCTTTCGAGATTAAATTATGCGCCGAGATAAAATTAATTACTTTTTGTTCCGTGCTTTTCATTTGAGGCTATGTCAAGTTTCCGGCTAAAAAAAGAAAGTCTCATGCGAGACTTTTCAAAACAGTGCAAGGAATTTGAGAAAAAGGTCAATCAATTTTAATCACTTCAAACTTAATCAGTCCGGCAGGCACTTTTGCCTGTACGACCTGTTTTACTTTAGTGCCCATTAAAGCCTGGCCCACCGGTGAAGAGATTGAAATTTTTCCCTGTTCAATATCTGCTTCTTCCGGAGACACGAGCGTATATTTGTACGTTTTAGCGTTGTTCAGATTCTTGACAGTGAGTGTCGAAAGAATGTGCGCCTGATCTTTAGGCATATTTGTAATATCAATCACTGTCGCCCGCGAAAGGAGGTCTTCCATTTTGCTGATTCTCAGTTCGAGAAGACCCTGTTCCTCTTTAGCGGCATCATATTCCGCATTCTCCGAAAGATCGCCGTGCGAGCGCGCTTCGGCAATTCTTTCAGCCATCGATTTGCGCCCTTTGGTTTTCATATCGGTAAGTTCCTTCTCGAGCTCTCTGATTCTTTCTTTGCTCAAGTAAACAAAATTTGTCACCGAAAAACTCCTTTTTAGTGCTTAGATAAAAAAAATTGCCACTGCTTCGCGCAGTGGCAACCCAAACTTATAAAAATCCGGTTTCGAATTCAACTTGAGGTGCCGGAATATACCGGACTCACTTCATCTATCCTGCAAACTGTTCTGAATTCGCAATAGCGGCATACTTTTGCCTCTCTGTCGGCAAGTTCGGATAAGTTATACTTTCCTTCCGAAATGCATTTGATGTAATTTTTAACATGTTCCAGCGAGTTGTCAATCAGTTTGCCAATCGACTGGATTTCATCATCCTTGCCGCCTTTAGATTTGACTGCAGATTTGCCGAATTCGTCCTCGCTGTATTTTAAAGAGTAGATGAACATTTCGTTCGGGGAATAATTCTTCTTCAGTTTTTTTGAAAGCAGAACGGATGCAGCGTGGGCATACACTGGAAGCTGAAGCGATATCCCTTTTTTCAGATCGCTGAAAGAGGGTTTTGTACCGCTCAGTTTGTAATCCACAATGTTGAAAGAATTAATTTTTTCATTCACTTCGATCCGGTCTATTTTTCCGCGCAGTTTTATACCGTCGATCTCCACCGGATCGGAGTCGCTTAAAAATGGATCCGATTCATCGGAACGTAATCTTCCGAAGCTAACCTCAAAATATTTAGGAATAAAATCCGCATCGCTTTCCCTTTCGGCTTCGAGGAATTTGTAAAGCACAGATTCCGTTCTGTTTCCGTTGAGACCCAATATTTTTTCCCGTTCGTAAAAAGTGGAGGGAGATTTAAATGCCGCCTTCTTTACTTCCGCTTCTGCGATTTCGAAGATCAGTTTTTCCGCTTTCTCAAAATCGCCGGAGGAAGCATGCTGCAAAGTTATTCCCGTCTGAGTAAGCTTTGTATAGAACTCGTAAAAAATTGCGTGCAAAATTCTTCCCATTTCGATTGCTTCAATCTCTTCCGACGGCTCTTCAAATGTTTTAATCTCCAATATCCGTTCCAGGAAAAATTTGAACGGGCACTTTGCGTAGGTTTCAAGCTGGGAAATCGAATACTGTTTCTTCGCAAACGATTTCAGTTCTTCTTTTATCTTAATCAGTTCATCCTCCGCCGAGTCAGCGGCGGTTATATTGCCTGTATAGACAGAAGCGCCGAACGGATCGGCGTTGCGTATATTTTCAACTTCGATAGCTTTAAAAACGTTTTCCGCGTCCACTCCGGCATGTGAAAAATCTATTTCATCTTCGGCTTCCTTCCCCTTTCGGCCTAACTCAATCTGAAGCTGTTCTTTCGAAAAAATCATTTCATCGTAAGCGTCATCAGTGATATTTGAAACGGAGAAGAGTTCTTCTAACTCAGTCAGGAATGAAGAGACAACGCTTTCCCGTCCCCCGCCCGCAGCAGGATAAGAAAGATAGAGTTTTTTATTCCAGCCGCATAGGGTCTGATAAAACAGATAACGCTCTTCCGACTGGTGCGCGGATAAATGTTTTTTGAACGAGCCGGAGAAAAATATTTCCGGCTGGTATCGGGTCGGGAAATCGCCGTCGCACAATCCGCCGACAAAAAGATAATCGAAGTTCAGACCGCGGATCTCCTCTGCGGAAGTGACCTGCACACCGTAATCCGATTTTTCCTTCACATTGAAACGCGCCCACCCGCATGCCGTTCTTATCTGATTCATATAAAAAGTAAGCGGAAACTTTTTTACCGGTCCGTGTTCGGTTTTCAGCAGATCCAATATTTCAGCCGTTATCTCTATGAAATCAGTGAACGCACGGATATTTTTTTCTTCATCGGAACGGATCTCCAGCAGTTTGAGCGGAAGCTTTGAATCAATTATAAATTTCTCCAGCCGCTCCTTAAAATCGGGTATCGCAAGTTCTTCATCGAACGGTTTAAGCATCCCGTAGATTGCATTTATATCATCGAGAGCTTTTTTAATCGCCTGCAAATCGGAATGGAGCTCATTATCATCCCGTTCTTCATGTCCAGAAGTAGAAATAAGATCGCTTAAAATATTTATCCAGTTCTGGCGGCCCGCAACAATTTTAAGCTCAGACGAAACGCGGTAAAGATTTGAAAGGTCAATTCCTTCCGCATCTATAAATTTTCCGCTGACTGCGCGGAAGATATTTTTGAAATAAAAATCGTTTTCTATTATCTCTAAATAATTAACAACGGCGGTGACAGGATTTGAATTATCGAGCGGGGTCCGGTCTGTAAGATTAACCGGAATTCCGTTCTTTCCGAAAATCTCTTTTACAATTGAGGAATAATTTTTAACAAGATTGAATGCCACGCAAATTTTATGCGGTTCCACTTTACCGTTCAGAATTAATCTCTTAATCTCCTTTGAGATTAATTCCACTTCGTCATCCCTGTTGGGCGCCGTGATTTTTGAGATCCGTTCAGATTCATCAATCTTATTCTTCCGGTCTCCGTTCAAAAAGAGGCGTTCTTTTATAATCTCTTTGAATTCATTCCTCCCGCCCGCGCCCTCCTCTTCAACTGCGGCAAATCCGAGCGATATGAGTCTGTCGTAGCATTTATCTATATGCGAAAAGATAACCTTATTCCGGCGCGAGTAATCGAAACGGAGATACATTTTAGAATTGCCGACGGAGGAAAATTTTTGAAGCAATTGTATCTCCGGCTCAGAGAATTCGCTGAACCCGTCGAGCATTATAAGATTCACGGCGGGATAGATCAATTTAAAAGCAGCCACAAAATTACTGACCGGCAGATCGTTCAGTTTTTCATAGACGTCGCCGATTTCATACGCGTTAAGAGAATGACACTTCGTTCTGAATTTTTCGTAGATCTCGGCTATATCCAGCGCCTTCAATTTCTCAGAGTGGTCCAGATTTTCGGATTCGCTTCTAATTTTTTCCGGTATAATTCCGTTCCGCTTGTATTCGGAGATCACATTTTTAATTCGGTCAAGCGTGCCCTGCGGTATCTCCTCTTTATATATGGAAAAATATTTTTTGTCTGTCTCGTCGGTGCATTGTTTTATAAAAACCGTAGCCGCGGCTTCGCTAAGCTGTTTGAACGGTTTAATGCGCTGCAGAATTTTTGAGGAGATGGTCGAAAGAGTTTCGACATTTATTCCCGAAGCGGCTTTCAGGGGAGACGAGCCGATGATCTCTTTTTTAAGATGGCGCGCTTTCCTGTTTGTGGGAACAATCAGAAGAAGTTCCTCATACCTGTTTGATTCGCGCTTGGCTGCGGTCAGTTTTTCGAAATCGACCGAACGCACATTTTCTTTTGTTAAGATCATTTTTTCTGAAGCAAAATCTTATAAGATGAACGGATCTGCCCGCTTAGATCAAGATTCAGCATTCTTACCATTTCGTCGAAACGCCTCTGCGCGTCTTTTTTGTCCTTAACCAGAAGCGTTTCCAGTTCAAGAAACTTTCCGAGATTTTTAACAGTATCTAAATGTACCCTTGTATTATCATATAAAAAATATCTCCGTTTTTTCTCCACAACTACCGCGGTTTCCAAAAAACCGGAGAGATATTTTTCGGGATTTTTACCGCTCAGTTTAAGCAGTTCGTAATTGCTCCACCTTTTTCCCTTCTCGTCACGCAGATATTTTATGAGCGTGAAATCATTCTTTTCAATTCTAAGTTTAAGCAGTCCGTCCTTAACTTTGTAGTAAACGTCCTTCTGAACTAGAACGCCTTTATCTTCGGCGCCCATTTTTTTTAGTATGCTGATTATTTTGGAATGAGAATCCAATTGAATTTTAAGCTCAAGATTTAGAGGCATAATAGAACCCGGAACCAGTTTTAATTGTTTAAAAGATTAATGATATTTCCCGTGTGAATTTATTTTAACGGTTGATTTTTGTAAAAGAATATATATCTTTAATTAGAAGCATAGCAAAAGGAAAGTTAAGATGAAAGTATTTTTAGTAATTCTGCTACTTATTCCGGCCGGATTCATCTCGGCTCAAAAGATCGGCGAGATGGCGCCCGATAAAGCTCCGGAGATTTTTCCGAACAACAGCTGGGGCGTGGATATCATTTTCGGCGAGGGAGGATTCGGACTCGGCACATTCTACAGAAGAAGTTTCTCACTTAACACAACCGGCTTTATAGATTTTTCGATCTCCGAAACAAAAGACGAACGCGAAGTTAGCTACATGGATTACTGGGGCAACACATTCACACCCAATAAAATCAACCGCGCGCTTCTGCTTCCTCTTAATTTCGGCATTCAATACAGAATGTTCGCTGAACAATTGACCGACAACCTGCGCCCATATATTACTTTCGGCGTGGGACCTAGCATACTTCTGACAACGCCTTATGATGTGGAATTTTTTGAGGCGTTCAAGTACGCAAAAGCGAATTATGCGGTGGGCGGATATATCGGATTGGGGGCCAACATAGGAACGAGCAAAACAAATCTTATAGGCCTGAACGTAAGATATTATTACAATCATCTGCTCGGAGACGGAGTTGAACTTATGACCGGAAATTCACGCAAGGATTTCGGACAGTTTTCTTTAATGCTAACATTGGGAATAATGTATTGAAAAATACTCTTCCGGCTTTCAACGGATTTGAAAAAGAACTATTTAAGTTTTTAGAGCAGCTTCAGAAAAACAATTCGCTGGAGTGGTTTGATAAAAACAGGGAGAGATACCGGAAATATTTAGTTGAACCTTCTAAAGCATTTGTAACAGAGCTTGCCCCCTTTTTCAACAGACTTAATCCCGCCATACGAACAGAGCCTAAGTTCAACGAAACTCTGATGCGCATAAACAAGGATATGCGTTTTGCCAAAGGCGCGCCGTACAGAGATTACTTCCTTATCCACTTCGGAAGATTCAAACTGGACAGCGAATTTTTTCTCTACTTCGAAGCGGGCGAGGCGCAGATGGGACTCTTTATAAACCGGTCGGCCGGAGAAAATCTCTACTTCAGAAAAAATTTTGAGAAGCATAAAAAAGAGATCGTGAAAATTTTTGCCGACTACGATTTAAACAATAAATTCTCATTCGATTATTTCAAGAAGATGGAGACGGTAAGAGGAGTTGCAAAATTCAGCGCGGAGAAGCATATAGATCTTTTTGAAGAACACGATATGTTTCTTCTTCACCGCGCCAAGAATCCGACTATCAAGGTTCTATCATCCGGCGCGATAATAATTGAAATGATAAAGATGGTTACAGACTTATATCCTCTCTACTGCTTTGCAATATCGCCGCAGCCTTTTAAAGAGCTTCAGAATTTCGAAGACAATTTCGGCCGCGGCTTCTGATCACGCTTTCCACTTGATTGTGCATCCAATAGTAAACGTCTCCGGCACGGAGATCTTCTTTCCCGCAAGGAGTTCTTCAATTGCATCCCGCAGATATTTTGATTTAACATTGTGCGGTTCGCTCCAGTTGTCGTCTATCTTTCCGTGGAATGCAAGCTTTCTCTCGCTGTCGAAGAGAAAAACTTCCGGCGTGTGAGTTGCGCCGTAGGCTCTTGCAATCGACTGGGTTTCGTCATGGAGATAAGGGAAATTGAATCCCATTTTGTTAGCGCGTTCAATCATATTTACAAATGAATCTTCGGGATAATTAAGATCCTCGTTTGAGCTGATCGCCGCAACCTGCAGAGATTTTGAATAGTCTTTCTGTATATCCATTATTCTTTTTTCATACGCCTGCACATAGGGACAGTGATTGCAGCTGAATATCACAATAAGCGCTTTTTTATCAGCGAACGATTCCAGTGAATAAATTTTACCGTCTGTGGCCGGAAGCGTGAAATGCGGCGCCGGCGATCCGATTTTTAATGTGTCCGTTGCCATCTTTAATTCCGTTTTAATTGAAAAATGAGTAAGACAAGTCACAGAAAAATTGAATAAATAATTTTTATCTTTAATTGTCTGATTAAATTTGTGTCAATTAGATTTTAAAATCAACAAAGAGAATGGAGAAGAATTTGGAGCGCGGCGATTTAGCTGACCAGCTTTTCGAAAATTACGGCGGTTACAGAGAGAATTTAATTAAAGCCAGTCTGATTCATCATGACGATATTAAAAATATTTTGTCGGACCTTGGAAAGAGCGCGTTATTCAAAGTGGAAGAGATTGGAAGATCCGTTGAAGGAAGAGAGATTTTCTCAATTACATTCGGCACAGGCAAAACGGATATACTCGCGTGGTCGCAGATGCACGGCGACGAACCCACAGCCACCGCGGCGCTTTTCGATCTGCTTAAATTTTTCTCCGCTTGCGATTCATTCGATCCGCTTAGAAAAGAACTTCTCTCCAAATTAAAATTCCATTTCATACCGATGCTCAATCCCGACGGAGCCCGGCTGTTCCAGAGGGAGAACGCGTTTAATATTGATATAAACCGGGACGCTTTGCGTCTGGAATCAAACGAATCGAAACTCCTCTGGAATTATGCCGAAAAGGCCGATCCTGAATTCTGCTTCAATCTTCACGATCAGAACAGCTATTACACTTCGGGAAGAAGCGGAAAGCACTCCACTATTTCGCTCCTGGCTCCCCCTTCTGATCATTTAAAGAGCATAAATTACGCAAGAGAAAAGAGCATGCAGGTGATTCTGAAGATAGAAGAGGCACTTAAAAAATTTATCCCCGGCGGAATTGCTCGCTACAGCGACGATCACGAACCCCGTTCATTCGGAGATAATTTCATAAAGAACGGACGCAGCTCAATTCTGATTGAATCGGGTTACTTCAAATCGGATCCTGATAAAGAATTCGTCCGCAAACTCAATTTCATCTCCCTTATAACTGCATTCGTTTCAATTGCCGGGCGGGATTTCGAAAAGATAAATTATACGGAATACTTTAACATTCCCGAAAATCAGGAGATGCTGTTCGATTTGCTTTTAAGAAATCTGATTCTGAAAATGAACGGTTCGGAATTTAAGATAGACATCGGAATCAACAGGAAGAAAAAATACGATCCCGCCACAAAAAAGTTTTTTTACAGCAGTACAATTCAGGAGGTCGGCGATCTCTCATTCCATTCCGGAATTGAGGAGTACAATTTTGAAAATCATATAATTATCTCATCCGGAAAGATCGCGGCGGACGAACCAGCCGATCTGGTTTTAACCGGGAGAGAAAAAGTTGTGATAAAAAACGGATTTATAATAAAAGATTAAGTGCGCCCGGTTTTAAATGAGGGCAAATGATTAATTTAGAATACTCTTATTCATTTATAATTGAAAATTTTTGATGCGGGCACTTAAAAACATACTGAGCGATAAAGAACTTCAGAGCCGGTACGCCGAATTTGAGAAAGAAGCCGTTCCGCATATGGATGCGGTTTATAATTTCGCGCTTAAGATGACGGGCGATGAAGACGACGCGGACGATCTCGTGCAGGAGACCTTCATGAAGGCGTTCCGCTTCTTCGATAAATTCGAGAAAGGAACAAACTGCAAAGCATGGCTCTTCAGAATTCTGAAAAATTCTTTCATCAACGATTACAGAAAGCATACAAAAGAGCCTGATAAAGTCGATTACGATGACGTTCAGAATTTTTACGAGAATATAAAATCCGATGAAGTGGACACCGATCATTATGAATTAGACGCGTTCAGCAATCTTCTTGACGACGACATTTCAAAAGCGATGGCGGAACTGCCGGAGGATTTCAGGACTGTGATAATTCTGAACGACATTGAGGGATTCACTTACGAAGAGATAGCGGACTTTGTGGATATACCTGTCGGCACCGTGAGATCCCGTCTCCACCGCGCCAGAAAAATGCTTTACGTGCAGCTGTACGATTACGCCAAAGAGAGGGGATTTGTAAAAGGGGGTCGGACGAAGAAATAATTAAAACTTAAGATTAATATATGCTTTATTTTATTGGCTTTTTCTCGCTTTTATAAAATCATTTCCTCAGAATTTTCTCCATCGGTTTTCCTTTCGCAAGCTCGTCGATAAGTTTATCCAGATAGCGGATCTCCTTCATAAGCGGTTCTTTTATCTCTTCCACTCTTATGCCGCAGATCAGTCCGGTTATAAGATTCCTCGATTTGTTGGGCTTGGGGGCTTTATTAAAAAAAGTTTCGAAGTCTGTCCCCTTCTCAATCTGTTTTTCAAGTTCTTTCTGGCTGTAACCGGTGAGCCAGCGGATAATTTCATCGACTTCCGCTTTAGTGCGCCCTTTTTTTTCCGCCTTGGCCACATAGTGAGGATAGACGCTTGCGAACTTCATTGCATAGACACGATTTTTTTCCATCTGAAATTATCCCGCGAATTTTTTTAAAACTGTGAAATAAATTTAATAAAATATCGGAATGTAATTGAAGAGAGCAGACTGATCTCTTTTACTGATTTCATTTAAATTATTTAATCCGCCCGATCTAGGCTTATTAAGAGTCCATCCGCAATTATGAATTCCTGCTTTTTAATATCTCTTCTTTTTTAAGCAACTGGTGTCCCTCGAATACAGTAAGAATATATACCGTGTTTTTCTTAACCAGGTAAACAATGCGGTAATTTTTATAAATCACCTCTCGTATATTTTCTAACGATAATTCAGGCACAATTCTTCCCTTCTGCGGATAATCCGTTATTTTTTCTCCGACTGAAATTAACTTATCTACAAATTCCGCTGCGGCATCAGGGTCTTCTCTTGAAATATATTCTTCAATTTCCTGCAGCCGGAGGAGCGCTTCTTTTGTCCAGAAGAGTTTCATTTTTTCTTTTCAGTTCTGGTTTTATTCAATTCATTTCTAATCTGCGAAGTGGAAAAGAGTTCTCCTTTTTTGGAATCTGACAATCCTCTCGAGATTGAATCGATCAGCATCCTGGTCTGTCTCAGTTCATCAAATTCAGATGGAGAGATCAGCACGCCGGCAGGTTTACCGTTTTGAGTTATAATCAGAGAGTTGCGCTTATTTCGGATCTCTTTAAGATATTTTGCCAAACCTGATTTGAACTGTCCGACCGGAATTATATCGTCTGCGACTAAGATATCTTTCATATGGCGTCCATATTTTGTCTAAATTTTGGACTAAATATAAGCCCATATTAAGACAACATCAACATGGCTTATAGGCCTTTTTCGAATTCCAAAAATTCCACCGGCGCGCCGTTTTCCAATATCATGGCAGTCTTTACTCCCTTTGACGGCGAGCAGACTTCTCCGATCAACTGTTTCCCTTCTATCGCCTTCTTCAGATCATCCACTTCAAAAGCTATATGGGGAACCTTTTGAATTATTTCGGAAACTGGACTCCCCTCTTCGAAACGAATCCATTCGATTCCGAATTCGCTCGTATCGAATCCGGAGACATAGAATTTATACTGTTCCAGATATTTTTCATTTGGCTTGGGTTCGTTAGTCGGAATGCCGAGGTGATGAAAGCGCATTCCATTTTTTGAAATCGCGGCTGGCGGTTCGTTATCTTTTCTTTTTACAGAACTATTTTTTTGCATAATTTTTTTTATCTGCTTAAAAATTCCTGACGTATCTCTTTAATTCTTTTTACATGATGTACGATATGGTTTGCCTGCATTTGAATCACGAAGCCGACCGGCACAGTCTCAATTACGCCGTCCGGTTTAGGGAACCGCACGGTTTTATTCCACGCGTTGTCTACCGATTCCAGCAGCTGCAGAACGTGAGTCCGGCTGGCTTTCAAAAATGAAATTGATGTTTCGATCCCGCGTTTTTCATAATTCCAGTATTTAGCCCATTCAGTCTGCTGATACGCCGAATACCATTGAAGATTGAATTCAGCTTTCTCATTTCCGAGTGCGATCTTGATACCTATCTTCCAGAGATCGTCTCCGTCTGCCAAATGATGAACGATCTGCCTGATAGTCCACCCCTTTTTTGCGGGAAGATAATCGAGTTCGGTTTCATCAATGCCGTTTAACGAATCCTCAAGAATGACTGGTCCCTGCCTGAATAACGCGATGATTTCAGTTTTATTTTCCGGTGTTTCCATAACGCACTCAACTTAAAAAAATCTTTATTAAAAACAGATACTACCGTTTACGACTGTAAGCCGAGTCGTTTAATTTGACGGATGTCAAGCAGCAGTTTTGCAGGTTTATCCGCCGCTATGAAGAATGTCGATCGGCCAGATATATAGTTTTTACTATTTTAATTTTGCGTCTAAACTTTTAAGAAACTCTTCGGCTGTCATAACATCTATTTGGCTGCGCTTATAATCCAATTTATTTCTTGTAACAATTAGCGAAATGCCGTTATTGACTGCCGTGTAATACTGAATTGCATCTTCAAAATCGTTGAATTCGGAATTAAGTGATTGTTCTATTACTCTTTCATCTATTGAAAGAATCTTCACGAAAGTTTTTAGTTTTCTTAAACTCTTTAACGCCGCGATATTTGTGGTTTGTTTCTTAAGAAGGTAGTGCAGATTTGCAAAAATGAGCGGGGACGTGTAAGCAATGATTTTATTTTGGTTGATTAATGTAAATAATCGGGCTGCGTGAATATAGTGCGGTTCTCTTTCGGCAAGCAGGTCTAAAATTATATCTGAATCAACAAAAAGCTTAATCATCTGGAATATTTTTCCTCAATATGATTTCTATAAACCTCTTTCACTTTGATATTCTCCGGCAATTTGATAATCCCTGAAAGCTCGAGAACATTTGGTGATATTTCAATTTCCGATATGCATTCTTTATCAGATAGCAGATTGAAATATTTTTCAACCATTACTGAAAGACTTTGTTTATTGCTTTGAGCATATTTTTTTGCACGGTCAATCGCTTTTTTATTGAGCTTTAGTGTTAGTTTGGTATTCATACAATCCTTTTTAATAGTACGTAACAATTCTTACGATAAGATACGTATTAACAGTCCGATTTTCAAGTTCTGATTGTAGCCATGCAGCTGTGTTATTCTTAAGTTAAGTTGTCAGTTTTATGACGGAGATACCAGCCCAAAAAGTCCGCCTCGGCGGAGCGGGCGGACTGAATGTCCCTCTCACTTCGCTCCGCTCAGTACAAATATTATGTATGTTTAGCCCTACCTGAAGCAATAATGAAGAGTAATCTCACCAGACAAATGGAATTAGTCTGTACTTTACTCTTTTCATGTAATCAGAATAGCCTTCCAGTCCTTCTTTTAATATTTTCTCTTCATTCTGAATTCTAAAATAAAAAACGAATGTGAACATGAGCATCGGAATAATCGCATAGAAAGAGCCCAGGACAAACGGAACGCTTACATACATTAGTATATTCGACAGATACATCGGGTGCCGAACAAACGAATAGAGCCCAAAATCGATCACCTTTTGATTTTCCTGAATCTCAATTATCCGTGACGCGTAGCTGTTCTGCTTCATCACTACAAAGAACATTCCATAGCCGGTCAGCATTACAAAAACGGAGATGATAACCAGCCACAGCGGAACTGCCGACCATTGATATCGGTAATCAAAACCTGGGATCAGAAACGCAAAAACAAACGGTATTACAGAGAGCTTAATTATTAATTTTTGTTCCTTCTCTTTTTCTTTTGCATTCATCCGTTTTGCAAGCAGCTCCGGATCTTTTTTAATAAGGTATGCGGTAACGAATAATACAGGTACAAATAACGAAGCCATGAACAACCATGCATTCCAATAATTAATTGTCCCGGCGGGAATAAAGAGAAAAGCCGAAACGATAATCAGTGCACTCCCGGTTCTGGCTAAAGTCATTGCTAATAATTTTGTTACAACAATATTTCTACTGCTATCATTTAACATTTTAAGAGACTGTTCATTTAAGCAACAATAGTTTTTTTGTCTCTGTATATTCACCAGCGACTAAGCGATAAAAATATATTCCAGAGGAGTACTTACTTAAGTTCAGTTTAAAATTATAATTGCCGGAATTTTGTTCCTCGTCTACCAAATTACAAATCTCATTACCTAAAACATCATATATCTTGAGACTTACATGAGACGACTTGGGTATAGAATAACTTATGGTTGTAGTAGGATTAAAGGGGTTAGGGTAATTTTGACTTAGATGAAAGTTATCAGGAATCAAATTGGAATTAATCTCTTTTACTGAAGTGATCTTATCATTTTTAAAAAACTTCAATAATCTTCCACTCTTAAAGCCAACAAAAGTACAGTTTGGTTTCAAACTATATGAAACGATTACACTATCAAACCAGAGGGGTTGCCAAGTATGTCCATAATTAATAGTATATAATAATATATTACTTTTTGTGATTGAAGCTGTAAGCGTCTTTAATGCAAGGTATGTTGAATCATTCATAACAGCAATATCAGTAATTTGATGCGACCCGGAATTGTAAATAACGTCCCATGATTGCCCTCTATCAGTAGTTTTCAATATTTTATCATCATATGATAGCCAAACATTATTGTAAAAATCGAAACCTTTAAATTGGCTTACATTATTTGCTCTCTTCTCTGACCAATTTTTGCCTCCATCATTAGTCTCATATATTTTATTGCTTGTCTTTGAAAAGAATGCTCCCTTATCTAAATCCCAAAAGCAGCCTAAATCAAACATATTACTTAAAGAATGGTAGCTGTTCCAATTATTTCCCAAATCAATCGTTTTATAAACTGATGGGGTAAAGAAATCACTGAATACATACAGGGCAAAATCAGTTCTAGTCTTATAGCAAAATAATTTCTTTTGGCCGATGTCAGGAAAAGGAATCCCATTATAATCATATATTAAATTCATTTTTTCCCAATGTTCACCACCGTCTCTAGTTATTAATAGGGATTGATTATCAGTGATGGTTGCCCATCCAACATTCAAATCTTTCATAACAAGAGACAAAAAATTATAATTCGAAAATGTTTTTTCATTCCATGATATACCACCATCCGTTGTTTTTGATAAGAATCCATCTCCAATTGCGAATCCAACATTTTCATCTACGAAATAGAGCTGTTTAATTTTTTTATTTGACGGAGAAGTTAATTCCTCATAAATGATTGGGTCGGTATTAAATTCATTTGCAGCTTTTAGGTTGCATGAATAAATTCCATCACCCCAGGTAGCAACATAACCCGTATTATCTTTATCAAAAATGACTGAATGAGCAATCCCGCGGATCAATCCTGCAGTAGCTTTCCATGTTTCTCCTTGATCATCCGAGAAGAATACACCATATTCTTCACTTGGATTCCCCCAAAACGAAAGAATACCATATACTGCAAATAATCTTCCGTTTCTGTCAAAATTAATTCCAACAAGATCGCCCCAAAAGAGTGTCAGTGGTAAATTTACTCGTGCCCAAGATTCCCCATAATTTGGAGATGTGTATAATTCAGAACCTGTTTCTAAATATAAATTATTCTTTGAATCTTGGATAATTCCTCCCACCTTGGTAAAAATAT
Source organism: Bacteroidota bacterium (assembly GCA_021812705.1). GTDB lineage: Bacteria > Bacteroidota > Ignavibacteria > Ignavibacteriales > Melioribacteraceae > Fen-1258. The sequence goes on from JAKAMT010000047.1 coordinate 16,613, forward strand.
TCTGCCAAGATATTCCTTCATCTGAAGATCGTAGAAGACCTTTATCGGAATTCTGGAACAAATATTTGTCTGTATTATAGACCGCCTGGAATGAAGTTGGATTCCATGTCTTTCCCATATCAGATGAGCAGTAATCCATCAAATTTGAAAATCCGCTCTGAATAAATAATTTATTGTTGTATATATATAAACCATACACACCACCGTATGAATCTTCTGCCTTATATAATTCCTTCCATTCACATGTGTTATCGAAATATAGTGGTTCTAATAAGCTTGACGATGCTTGACTTCCCTTTTTTACTAATTCATAGATATACCCCTGATATGTTGAACAGAATATTCGTCCAGTTTTCGGATCCGATATTAAGCCGGATAATTGCGCGGGTGCTTTTAATCCTTCATTAAATTCTTTCCAAGTATTCCCTTTATCATTGGATACAAATACACCATATGAAGAATTTGCGATCAAATTTTCATTCACGTAATTTAAGCCTAGAATATAACTTGCATGCAAGCCTATATTCTTTTTTCTCCATGTCGCCCCCAAATCATCGGAGACAAAAACTCCAAGGCCGTCCGTTCCTACAAAAATTCTATTATTTAGAACTGTTAAAGAGGTTTTAGCAACGCTTTCAATAAAATTGTCATTAGAAATTATTTTCTGCTCCCATGAAACGCCATTGTTCTTCGACAAAGACAATTCATTATTCTTCATATTCCAAATAAATCCGTTGTCCATAACTTCAATAGAGCCCCAGGGACTATTCAATAGATCGCTCCAACTGATACCGTCATCATTTGATTTTAGCAGTTCTCTATGACCATCCTTAATTGTATTAATATAGATGGTATCATCTTTTCCAATTTTGAGTTGATAAATACTCTGCATTGCAGTAGGCAGATTAACAACTTCCCATGATTCACCGCTATTCTTAGAACAATAAAGATTGGATAAGCCATCAGAACCAAGATAAAGCCAACCTTTACTGTTAATTGCTATTTTCATTACCCCATATATATTATGTTCTGGAATTGGCAAACCGGAATTTTTTGTTACCCATGTTTCTCCATAATCATTGGATTTTAATATACCGTTCCAGTATGTAGCGGCAAATATTTCATTCTTATTATTAACCGCAAAGGTATTACAATCATAAGGCATATTTTCATTTGTTGTCCAGCTTTCACCATTATCAAGCGATCTGAACAAAGTACTATTACTTATTCCGGTGAATACAATATTTGAACCTGGAATAAAACAAATTGATTGAGGCGAAATAAATTGACCATCCGGCAACAACCCAAAGGATTTTTTTATCCAACTCTCACCATTATTTGTTGATTTATAAATTCCGGAATGATATGCCCCGACCCATATCTCCCCTTTTTCATTTGAAGATAAAAACTTTATAATCCCGCCGAGTGGGCCATTTGTATTCGTCCAATTATCCGAGAGTGATTTTTCAATATTATTTTTCTTAAATAAAGTATTTTTAAGTCTAATAACTTCCGACTTTGGGAAATGCTTTGAGGTGTATTCCGGTTTTAATTTATTTATTTGATCATTAATAAAAGTCTGTGAATACAAGCTCATAAACCCAGACAAAAGAAAAATTATTAAACACTTTTTCATTTAGCACCTAACGGCCTGGATTTTAACCTGTCCGCCCATAACTGCAATGACAATTTGAAAAACCAACGATAATGTTTTTCAACTAATTTATTTTTAGTACAACTTCAATTGCTTACTTCACCTTGCAAAACGAACTATATTACTCTTCCAAAGCCGCTTTGAAAAAATGTGGTTGGGTAGAAGAGCGGGTTTGGACTTAAAATTTTTTACAATCAATATTAATCTGAATAATCATTTTTAAGCATTTTTATAATAATATTCATTGTTTTTATAAGTGAGGTATACATGTCGTTTCTATATTTCAATTCAAAATTTAAATTATAATCAATAATTTGACCAGTTATTTCACTAGCGCCCAAAAATCGGGAATATAATTCTACACTTGTAATAATATTTTTATATTCATTTCTGCATTCTATAATTTCATTATAGTAACTACTTGAGATATTAATCTGTGAAAAACCAATAATCTTCTCAAGATTGATAAGATTACTTTCCATCTTCGAAGCGAATTGTTTCAAACTATCTATTTGATAACTAAAGATATCATCCTTCTTTTTATATCTTTTATGGTCTGCGTAGTCGTTGATGTTAATAATTTTTAATAATTCTTCAGCGGCATGTATTATTTCATCATTTGTATAACCTTGTTTTCTTTCCAAGCGTGATTCGATAAGATTGTGTGGAATTCGATAATCTGAAAAATCCATCATGTAAACAATATCTACGAGATCCTCCTTAAGTTCTGATCTCACCATTTTCTGAACAATAAATGTGGTTTTTCGCCATTGTTCTTTTTGATATCTATCAAGAATCTTTTCCATAACGAATACAGTAATTATTATTTGAATGAAAGAGATGAACAATCCAATCCAAATTGAGAAATAAAACTGATTATTCTTATATTTAATTGAAAGGAAGAGTGTAATAATTGTGCCGATTATAAGAATTATAAATAAACCACCAATCCAATTTATTCGAGAAATTATATTGAATATAATTTCTGAGAAATAATCATACATTTTAGATATTATTCTTTTATATACTCTCGTTAACATTTTTTTCAAGAGACCGAACTATTACTTAAACCGAATTAGTGTCCGCTTATTAAATAATTCTATTGCGCTATTTATAATAGGTTAGGATTTCACCCTGGAACAGAAAATATTTAACCGCATTTATATAAAACAGTAATTGTTTATCTAAAGGGTTACAGATTGAAGAGGATCCCCTGTGCGGATGCAACTTAAGTTATTAGTTTAAATTTATCAAACAGTTTATACATATATTTTGCTGGATGCTTGTCCGGCGAAGCCAGACTGGATACTGGATTCTTGATACTGGATTCTGGATACTAGATGCTTGCCCGGCTTTGACGGGCTGGATTCCCGCCTGCGGCGGGTAAACTTGCCCGGCTGTGGCGGACTGGATTCCCGCTTGCGGCGGGTAAACTCGCCCGCCTTGACGGGCTGGATACTTGTCCGGCGAAGCCGGACTGGATACTTGACGCTGGGCCGGGAGGGGGCGTGAAATGAAGGGCACAATTTCTGCGATTTAGGGGAAAAATTGGGCTAATTAATGCTGATCAGACCCAATTTGATTCTTAAACCCTAAATCTCTAATTTTACGCCGCTAAATTTAACAACAAAAAGGCAGGTGAATTAAGTTGGTTGGTATCACAGTCGCAGAGAACGAAAATATTGATAAAGCGCTGAAGCGTTTTAAAAAGAAATATGAACGTTCGGGAGTACTGAAAGAATTTAAAAAGAGAACTTTCTTTGTTAAACCTTCAGTTGAAAAAAGATTGGAAG
>JAKAMT010000201.1 GCA_021812705.1 Bacteroidota bacterium
ATCCAGTCCGCCAGAGGCGGACAAGTTTACCCGCCGCATTTAAGGCGGGAATCCAGCCCGTCATAGCCGGGCAAGCTCATCCGCCTCGTTTGTATCGCTTCGATAATGAAATGCTAACGATTATGATTTTCTATCAGGTGATCTTTCCCGGTGTGTTTTACAAATATTGAGAAGATCACCGGCGTAAAGAATAAAATGTAAATCGTAGAAATTATTATCCCACCCGCCACACTTAGACTTAGATTTTTCCAGAAAGATGAACTGTTGTTTATTATAAATGGGATAAGAGCAGTAAAGGTTGTTGCAGTTGTTGTAAATATAGCCCGAACTCTATTCTGCGACAGTGCTGATAGTTCCTGCACTTTAAAAGTTTTACAGTTATTCGCCAGATAATTGACTAATACTATAGAATTACTGACAGACAAACCGATCAGAAGCAGCATTCCCGCATAAGCGCCCCGTTCTATATTGTAATCGCCAATCCAAAAAAGAAAAACAGAACCGACCAATGCAAACGGAATTGAAGTTAAAATTATTAACGGTTTTTTGAATGATTCAAAGAGCGCAGCGCAAATCATGAAAATTATAAGTACAGCCGCGCAAAGCACAATGAGAAGATCCAACTCCTCTTTCTCTCCAAAACCAAAATTGAATTCCATCGGTTTTATGGAATACCCTTCCGGTATGGCCATGCCGCCGATAGATGCTTCTAAAAATTTATGACCGTAGAGATACGGACCTTTGAATTCAAAACTTACATTCCTTACATACTGCTGATCTTCCCGGTTGATTGCCGAGAGCACTTTTCTCTCTTCAAATGTCAGCAGGTCGCGCACTTTTAAATTCTGGTTCCCTCTTTCATTTATCACCATATTTTCAAGATCACTGAGCTGAACTTCATTGTAATTGCTGAATTTTACCCTGTAGTCCACTTCATCATTATTTATTCTGAATCTTTGGTAACCGAGATTTCCCCCGCTGTTCTTTGCCACGATTGAAAATAATTCACCGACGGAGATATTATAAGCGTTCAGTTTATTCCTATCTATCCTTGCGACTATCTCATAAGTATCTTTGCTCCAGTAGAAATATGAACGGTCAATATCTACATTATCCACCCTTGGATTTCTTTTGATCCTGTCCCTGAATTTTTCCGCTATCTCCTTAACGCGTTCATAATTAAAACCCTTCACGGTAATATTAAACATACTGCTCGACCCTCCACCGGCATTCGAAAATCCGGGACCAAAGCCATAAACATACGAATCCACACCGCCGAGTCTTGTGGCATAAGCAGTCACATAATTTTTAAGAAGAAACGGAAATGAACCGTTCGACTGTTCGGGTGTAAACTCCACTTTTAAATACGCGGATTCGGGATCCGTTACATTGGCTATAACAACTTTAATATTTTTTTTGTAGGCAAGTATCTCTTTTTCCAAATCGGAAGAAAGTTTATTAATTCTTTCAATTTGATTTCCGTTTGGGAGTTCCAACCTGATTGAAAGATATGTCTCCTCTCCGTAACGCCATAACTCTCCCCTGCTTACATGATTGAAAAACAGATTTAATCCACCGCCTAAAGCATAATTCAAATACGGCTTGATCTCCTGATATGTTTCCGAATCGAAAACCGAGTTGTAGGCCCGGGCAATAAAATCCTCTTTTTCTATTCTGCCCGGAATTTCCCACACCGGCAGACCGATTAGCAGTATAAGAAATGCTAAGCTTGTTTTTTTGTAAGCGATGATTTTTTCAACGATGAATGTATAGACCCGGCTTCCGATCCCGGGAGATATATTTACAGGAGGCGTTATTACTGAGTGATATGAGATCCGGAATAAAAGAGGGACAACCGTAAAAGAAACAATAAGCGACGCAAATAAAGTTGATGCGATGCCCAGAGCAAATTGAACAAAGTAGAGTTTAAGCTCCCCTGTTAAAAACACTAACGGAATAAACAGCGCGATAATTGTGAAAGTTGATGTGAAGAGAGGAGAGAAAATTTCTTTACATAAAACCGTCAGCCGTTTTATTCCTCCCCCGTCATAATGCTTTTCAAGATAATCCAGAACGACTATTGCGTTATCTACTTTAAATCCAAAACCTACTATAAAACTGGCGATTGTTATTATGTTCAGCGTGATGTTAAAAATATAAAAAAGAATAAATGAAGCGAGAAAGGAGAAGATCAATGATGTGAGAATTATGAACGGGTATTTAAGATTTCTGAAGATCAGGAGAATGACGAAGAAAATAATAATTACAGAATAGAGCCCGTCACGGTACAACTCATCAAGATCTTTTCTAATGTTTTCACTTTTATCTATCTCTTTAATAAAAGTATAATCGGCCGGAAATTTTGATCCCAGCTCTTTCATTTTTGCCGCTACCGCTTTAGCAGCAATCAATGTATTGGCGCCCGGTTCCTTGCTGATATTAATCGTTACCGTTTCTTTTCCGTTTATTCGGTAATAGTTCTGTGGTTCATCATAATCATCCCGGATTACGGCAATATCTTTTATCCGGATAGTCTGACCGTTGCTTAGTATTTTTACAATCTCCTCCCCTATGCCGGCCGGATCCGATATTGTGTTGTTTATCTTGAGGTAGATCTGATTGTTTTTGTTTATAAGTTTTCCGGCGGATTTAATTATCTCCGCGCCGTTTATTGCGCCTGTTATCTGCTCGTTGCTTATCCCCAAAGCTTTCACTTTATTATAATCGAGAATGATTTCTATGAGGCGGTTATTGCCTCCCCTTATCTCTACATTCGAAACGCCGTCCACCGCTTTGAGAGGAAGCAGAACATTTTCTATTAAATATTTTCTTACTTCATTCGCAGATCTGTTTGCGGAGACTGAATAAGTGATAAAGCCCTGCAAGTCTCTAAAATCTTTAGGCACATAGGGTGCGACTCTTGGAGAGGAAACTCCCGCAGGAAGAGCGCTGCGTAGGGAGGAAAGTTTTTCATTAATTTCTATCCGGGCAAAATTGATATCCGTCTTAGGATGAAATTCCATCGATATGCCCGCGTTCCCTTCTGTAGAAGTGGAAGAGATCTTTTTCATACCGGGAACAGTTGCAAGTTCGGCTTCAATGGGAGAGGTCAGATGCGCTTCAACGGCTTCAGGTGATACTCCCGGCCATGAAACATTAACAGACAGACTCGGATATTCTACATTAGGAGTTAATTCTACGGGAAGATTAATTACAGATACTATTCCGATTACAAGAACGCTTAAAAAAAACATCGCTGTCGTTACCGGTTTTAATAAAAATATGTGGAATAGTTTTTTCATCAAGGATACAATTGTTAGTCATGTGACATAGCAATTAAATGCTTTCGATAATCATGAATCAGCTTTAGGTTTTTCTATTCTATGAAGTTAATGCCTTAGAACTTAGAGTTTAGACTAGAAAACTTATGAAATACAATTATTTAGAATACTTATAATTTGTTCATTTGAGTAGTATGATATTTAGTTCTTATACTATCCATTAATTTGTTTATTAAAACATTATTATCAGAGGTTGTAAAAAAATGAGCAAATAATATTTTATAATGTTTATTAAGGATTAAAAATACAGGCGTGTGAATATATTTCAATTCTTGACAAATAAGTTTTTTTTCATCTGCATAGACATATTCATTGTAATTATAATAAAGTTTATTATTAGTCACTTTGCCACAACCTTCACAAATTACTTTTACAAATATTTTCCCTACAGTTGAATCAATTTTATGGACCAACCCAAACCCTTTCTTTATACAGTTGCCGCAACCTGAGGTAGAATACAAATAGATAAAATAATTTGTATTAGATATTTTATTTTGTATCAGTATTATTTGCGAAAGTGAACTAATATATTTTCCCAATATGGTTTTTCCCATATCCTCGTACCTGCTTTCATCTATTCTCTTAAAATTATTGGTTTCATGGTATAAAGTTTTCCCCCTTAGGAAGCACAAATAAAAAAGAACTATAATTCCCAAAACTCCTAAAATTAGAGACGATATTTTTTTCAATGATGGATTTATTTTAACTATCTTCATAACTAGTTAATTATATTAGAATTGAAAAATGTCCAATGATTGAGTAGCCTGAATAAAACTAATGATAGAATTTGATGTCGCACCGACATATAAGTACAAATCAAGTTTTCCTTCCCTATGACTTAAAGTATATGTAGTACTTGGACTGATATTCAACTGATTTAAATCACATTTAATGATAACATTTGTGTATACAATACCATTAAAAAAACTTGCAGTTAATAAATATAAATTATTTTGATAGATAGACATATCAGAAAAAACCGAAGGGATTCCACCACTTTCTTTATTCCAATTAAAATGGTTTAATAAGTCTTTA
>JAKAMT010000048.1:0-11828 GCA_021812705.1 Bacteroidota bacterium
TCAGATACAAAAATATCTGCAGTGAAATAGATTCTTCTGAACTGGAAGCCGTTAAAATTTACCTGACTGCCGTCAACATTGCTTATGTTATAAAAATAATCACCGAACATCAGTCCGCTGAATTTAATTTTATCAACCGCGGACTGAGCAGAAGCAATCGAAGATAAAAGAACCAGGACGGAAATTATTATATAAATTTTTTTCATGCGCTTTTGAAACTCCTATTTTAATTTGTGATGCTCAAACATATTATTCGATTATTAATTCACAGTTAAGAGGCTGTTAACTTTGTGTTAAGATTATAAATTGAGCCGGGTGATACGTTTGAATTGTGCGAGTAAGAATCGTCGTTATTTTTCAATGAATGAAGCGAATTTATTATCACTAATGCTAAAAACGTAAATAGAAATCCAAGGATGAACCAATCTCCCCGCATTCTGTTCTTTTTCTTTGCTTGCATAGAGCAAATGAATCCGAAGAACAATCCCGTTATAGAGAACCAAAAACCAAACATGCCACCTCTTTTTTGAGCGTAAAATTCGGATTTTAATGTTACTCCAGTGTTAATCCAATGTTACCAAATTGTTAAATATTATACGTGGCTCTGCAAATAATTCAATTTAGATCGTATATTTTGTTAGTTAATACAAAGAATTAGACAGATCAGCATGAATATTTTAATAGCGGACGACGAAAAAGATATTGTTGAAATGCTCAGTTACAATCTAAAGAATGAAGGATTTACTGTAGTAACCGCGCATGACGGCGAAGAAGCGCTTGAAAAACTTACCGCAAAAATCGATTTAATTATTCTCGATGTACTGATGCCCAAAATGGACGGATATCAGGTTTGTGCTGAAATAAGGCGAGATAAAAAATATAAAAATATTCCTATCATTTTTCTTACTGCCAAAGGCTCTGAAATAGACGAAATCCACGGTCTAAGCCTTGGCGCCGACGACTATATACAGAAACCGATCTCCCCTAAAAAATTAATCGCTCGAGTTAAGACTAATCTTAGAAGGAAAGATATTTTAAACAACTCATTTGCCGAAACAAAAGAGATTAAAAGCGGCCGAATTATAATTAACAAAGAGAAGCATATTGTCAGAATTAACGGCGAAGAGATCTTTTTCCCAAAGAAAGAATTTGAAATTCTTGCATTCCTGGCAGCGAATCCCGAAAAAGTAATTCATCGCGATAAAATATTGAATGAGATATGGGGAACGGACATATTTGTAATCGAAAGAACAGTTGATGTTCATATTAGAAAGATAAGAGAAAAATTGGGAGATCAGGCTAACCGGATAGAAACAATCAAGGGCGTCGGTTACCGCTTCAAAAATGAAAAATAATGTGCATAAAAATATTTTTTCTCAAAGAAAATTTTACATCCTTGGATTCTTTGCCACCGCATCCGTCATCATTATTTTATTTCTTTCTTCTTCACCAAAAAGCGTAATTCTTTTTTTTCTGCTATTGAATTTTCTATTCTCTTTTCTGCTGTTCCGCAAAATTCAAAATGAGAGGCAAGCGGAGCTGGAAAGAATTAAAAAAGTAATTGAAGGAATTAGAAAAAATTCTTTCAGGGAAGCAGACGAGATAGTGCTCGGAAGAGAATTTGAAGCGCTTGAATCGGAAATCAAATATGCATTTCTGAAAGCTCAAACAGATATAAGAAGTCTTAAAAAGCTTGAACAAGCAAGGTCAGAATTTCTCGGGAACGTATCCCACGAACTGAGAACTCCAATTTTCGCGATTCAAGGATTCATTGAGACTCTCCTGGACGGTGCGATAGACGATAAGAATGTGAACAGAATTTTTCTGGAAAAAGCCAACAATCATCTTATAAACCTGAATAATCTTCTCAGCGATTTGATTGATATATCAATGATAGAAGCGGGTCAGATGCTTATGAGCTTCCGTTATTTTAACGGATATGAATTTTTAAATTCAACCGTACAAGAATTAATTCCAGCCGCTTCAAACAAAAATATCCTGCTTCAAGTTGAACCGTTTGACGAGGAGATAAAATTTTTCGGCGACCGGAAACGGCTCACAAATGTTATGAACAACCTGATATTGAATGCAGTCAAATATACGGAACAGGGTTCTGTTACGGTGGGAGTGAGGGATGAAGCGGACAGATACCGGATTTATGTAAAAGATACCGGTATTGGGATCCCGGAATCAGATCTGAAACGAGTCTTCGAAAGATTTTACAGAGTTGACCGTGACAGATCCAGAGAAATGGGAGGCACTGGATTGGGATTAGCCATAGTAAAACATATTGTGGAAGCGCACGGCTACACGGTTCAAGTTGAAAGCGAACTCGGCAGGGGGAGCGAATTTTCTTTCTGCCTTAAAAAATAATTTCTGAAAAAATAGATATAACAGAATATTCCCTACGCTGATTTCATAAAGTTTTAAAACAACAGAACCCGCTTGCGGCGGGTTCTGACGGAAAAATTATTACCGAAATTATCCGATAACTTTTACTTCTTGTGCCTGTGGACCTTTTTGTCCCTGTGTAACAACGAACTCAACTTTCTGACCTTCCTGAAGAGTCCGGTATCCGTCTGACTGGATAGCCTGGAAGTGAACAAATACATCATCTCCGCCTTCGCGAGAAATGAATCCGAATCCTTTGGCACTGTTGAACCATTTTACGGTTCCTGTAACTTTTTCTGACATCTTACAGATGCTCCTGAAAAAATTGTAAAATAAAATTAATTAAACAGAGCAGCTGAAGATTTTTGGTAATTTTCAAAATCATCAAAATTGTCGTTGCTCTTGTAGGTTAAGGAGTACAATAAAAAACCCGTAGCCCTCCGCGGTGGCGTTGTTAAACGCGGTTAATAAGTACTGTCTTAAATCCTGCTAATAATATAATGTCTGTTAATTATAGTTGCAACCGTTTTGCGCACTACAAGCTGCCGGGCATGCCCGCAACTTACGTGCCCCTATATTTCCCTACCCGAACGCTTAAAAATAATATTTTATCCCTGATTATATAGGCGACAACATGCCCGATTGTTTAATTTCAATCTAATTAAATCAACTTTGACTGCACATAAAAATTTCTGTCGACTGAAATTTTCGCATTCTGCTCCATATTCATCTCTTTCCATTCTGTTCCGGGATAAATCCATTTTTCAGTTTCGTTAATTTTGATTTTTAACGGCATGTCAAATTCCGGATTACAGTTTGCCCAATGATACTTAAATGAGTCATTTTCTATTTTGTATTCGAAAACAGGGATTTTAACAGAGCGCAGATACTGGTCAAATAGATGCGAGAAATCGATCCCCGCAGATTCGCTGATGAATTTTTCTATCTGTTCCGAGGTTACGGTCTGATGATAGAAAGTTTTTGTCAATCCTCTTAAAACAGATCTGAACTTTTCATCGTCGTTTATAATCTGGCGGATTGTGTGAATCATGTTCGCGGCTTTGGAATACATATCGCCCGAACCTTCATTGTTGACGTTATATGTGCCGATTATCGGTCTATCATTTCTTATATTGGCGCGCGTTCCGGTTATATAATCGCTCGCGGCTTCTTTTCCGTAAAAATAGTTTACAAAAATAGTTTCGGAGTATGCACCGAATCCCTCATGAACCCACATATCGGCTATATCTTTACTTGTAATATTATTTCCAAACCACTCGTGTGCCGATTCGTGTACAATTATAAAATCGAATTTCATACCCCAGCCGGACCGGCTTACATCTCTTTTTCTGTAGCCGTTCTCGTAAAGATTACCGTAAGTGACAGAACTCTGATGTTCCATGCCGGTGTATGAAACATCTACTAATTTGTAACCGTCTTCATAAAACGGATAAGGTCCAAACCAGTATTCGAATGCTTCAAACATTCTGTTGACTTCCTTAAAATGTATTTTTGCTTTTTCAAGATTTTCAGGAAGCACATAAAAATCAAGGTCAAGAATTCCCTTTTCTCCTTTGTATTTATCAGAGAAGTGGACATAATTGCCCACATTCATATTCACGCAGTAATTGTTTATGGGATTGGAGACAAACCAGTTAAAAGTTTTTGTATGATCGGAATTCTGAACAGTACTGCGCAGACGCCCATTGGAAACATCGGTTAAATTTTCCGGCACGGTTATGCTGATGAGCATGCTGTCGGGTTCATCATATTGATGATCTTTGCAGGGCCACCATAGACTGGCTCCGTCTCCCTGGCATGTTGTCGAAATGTAATCATTACCTTGTGAATCTTTTTTCCAGCTCACTCCTCCGCTCCAGGGGGGATTCTTAGCTACTTTAGGTTTTCCCTCGTAAGAAATCTGCACCTCGTTTACATCTCCTTTCTTCTGCTCTTTTTCGAGCCGAACAAAATACGCGTTCCCGTCATTGGTGAATTTTAACGGGGCATTATCCTGTGTAACTTTTGTTATCCTGAGAGGCGGCTGAAGATCAATCTGCATTAAGCCATAAGGTTTAATCACTTTGTACCGGACGGAATTTTTTCCGCTTATTGAACTGTCTTTTGGATTTACGCGGACTTCCAGGTGATAAAATTTAAGATCCCACCATTCCCTCTCTTTAGTAATTGTACCTCTCAGTGTATCCTGATGGGTAAACATTTTTGTTTGGGAATATATTTTTAAATTGAAGATGAAGAGAACAACAAAAGAAGCAGACAAAATATTTTTCATAGAACGGCCTATATGGTTAAAAATAATTATTTCTAAAACCCGGTTAAAACTATTTGGCGCAAACTACTTTCTGTATAAAATCGATCAAATTGTCTCAATGCTGCTCCATTCTATAATCAATATTTGAATACGCGTCATATTCTTTCACCAAGTTATAATTAACGAGCTGTTTTGTGTACAAATAATATTCATAACTTGTAGAATCCAGCAGCTGCGATGCAATTTTAATTGAATCGCTTCTATAATTTCCCGGCGAGGTTATTCTATTTAGCAATCCGAATTTCAACAAAGTCTCCGCGTCTAAATATTTTTCTCCGTATAAAAGTCCCTGCGTTCTTGCCCAGCCCAAAGATTTAAGAAGAAAGAAAGGAACGCCGCCGCTTGGATGAAGCCCGAACTCTTTTGAATTCAGGTGCACGGAAAAATTTGGACTGGCAATTCTGTAATCCATTGATAGAGACAAACCCCAGAAGGGAGAAACCACACGGTCGGTAAGAGCGCTCAAAACTAATTTTGGGAAAGAGATAAATCTTTTAATAAAAGTGGAAAGCATATTGACCTGTATGGACCGGAGTCTGTGATCAACAAATTTGTCAATCAAACGGGGTTCATCTGGTTTGATTATTTCGCCGGCTATGGTGGAAAGATGCCTTGCATATGCTTCATCGCCGAAAATCTTTTCATTGCCGATTATCAGCAAGCCCTTTACAGATTTTTCATCAGCGATAAAGTCGAGCCAACTCAACAGTTCCATGTTGGCCTGTACGTCGATGAGTGTCTGAAAACCGTCAACTTTAAGTTCAAGAATCAGAAGAGAACCGATTTTGTGGCTCTCGAAATAATCGGCTTCAAATTCCAGCTTTAATTCATTTTCCATAACCGCCTCGCGTTTTTATTATTTCAAACGAATTAATTAATTGAACAATTTTCGGCTGTAGATAATTTACTGAAAGAAATATAAGATAAATTTTTATCGAAATTTAAGTTCTGAATACTAGTACCGAATTTTATAAAGATTTACAGAATATATTAAAAAGTCTTATATCAATTAGCTGCTCTTCTTCCTTGCTTGAGACTAAAGTCCTGCCTAATTTTATCTAGAAAATAATAGACAATAATCATATCCGGCAGGAAAAAGGATGAAATTTCATTCCACTCTATTTGCATTTCTATTTTATATCACTCTCAGCGCTCAGACAACATTTACTACTCAGCCACAATTTCCGACAGAGACAGATAAGATAACAATAATTTTCGATGTGACTCATCAGACCGATTCGCGTACCTTGGTGGGTTATACCGGTGACGTATATGCACATACCGGAGTTTATTTAAATAATGACGGTAGTGTTTGGCGATACGTAAAAGGAACCTGGGGTGATAATTCGATTCAGCCTAAAATGACTTCACTTGGACAGAACCGATATCAGATTGTAATCGATAATCCAAGAAATTTTTACGGATTAACTTCATCGCTGGAAAAAATAACTACTCTGAATTTTGTATTAAGAAGCGGCGATAAGACAAAACAGACGGAAGATATACATGTTCCTATCTACAGCAGCGGCATATCTATTATATTGAACTCGCCTACGGTCACTGCCGGTTTTGGCGATCCGATGCGCTCACCGGCATTTGTTTCCCCGGGTGCGACCCTGCCAATTGTTGCGTCAACTACAACAGCCGGTACGACAGTTCTTTATATAAACGGAGATCAGAAAGCAATTTCAACTTCAACTACATTGAATTATGATTTTGTCGCTGATAATTATTCAGGCAGCAGAAATGATGTAAAAATAACCGCAATAGATAACGCCAACCATAAAGATTCTGTCCAGTTTGTAATATTTAAAAATCCGGTGATTAAAGATCTGCCGCTGCCCGCAGGGAATCAGATAGGCATTAATTACGGAAGCGATCCTACGCAGGTAACACTAGCATTTTATGCGCCGAAGAAAAGTTTTGTTTATGTGATAGGCGATTTCGGCTCCACAGACTGGAAAGTGGACGAAAATTATTTCATGAACCGGTACGAAGCGAAGACAGACAGCGTGATCTGGTGGATTACACTTTCAAATTTGGAAAGCGGCAAAGAATATTCTTATCAGTTTCTGGTGGACGGGGATCTTAGAATTTATGATCCGTATACTGAAAAAATTCTGGACGAAGCAAACGATAAATATATTCCTGCTTCCGTATATCCAAATATAAAAGCGTATCCATCGGGCAAAACATCCGGCCTGGTTTCAGTTCTGCAGACAAATCAGACTGCGTATTCATGGAAAGTTCAGTCGTTCACCCGTCCCGCAAAGGAAAAATTAACAATCTATGAATTGCTAGTGAGGGATTTTGTAGGAACTCATTCATATAAAACTTTGACCGATACTCTGAGTTATTTAAAAAGACTGGGTGTGAACGCAATAGAACTGATGCCCATAACTGAATTCGGCGGTAATGACAGCTGGGGCTACAATCCGACAACATATTTTGCACCTGATAAATATTACGGCACCAAGAATGATCTAAAAGCATTTATTGACGCTTGCCACCAGAACGGAATCGCGGTAATCCAGGATATAGTTCTAAATCATGCATATAATGAAAATTCAATGGCCATGCTCTATTGGGATAAAACCAACAGCAGACCGGCAGCAAATAATCCCTGGTTCAATGTTACCTCCCCCAATACCGCATATTCCTGGGGCAATGATTTTAACCATGAAAGCAAGGACACAAAATATTTTGTAGACCGTGTTTTATCTTTCTGGCTCAGAGAATATAAGATGGACGGATTCCGTTTCGATTTCAGCAAAGGTTTCACCAACACCCCCGGGGATGGTTCTGCTTATGATGCTTCCAGAATTTCGATTCTGAAAAGGATTGCAAATACTATCTGGAACACATCAACCGGCGCTTACGTTATTCTTGAACATTTCACAGCGAACAGCGAAGAGATGGAACTTGCCAATTACGGAATGATGCTCTGGGGAAATCTTAACAGCAGCTACATTGAAGCTTCGATGGGATACATAACCACATCAAATTTTTCTAACATCTCTTATAAATGGCGCGGCTGGTCTGTACCAAATTCAGTGGGATATATGGAAAGCCATGACGAAGAGAGAATGATGTACAAAAATCTTAACTACGGAAAATCGAACGGCGGCTATAACATTACAAGTCTGTCCACAGCACTTGACAGGGTTAAGCTTGCTGCGAATCTTTTTTTCTTAGTCCCCGGACCGAAAATGATCTGGCAATTTGAAGAACTTGGATACGATAAGTCGATTGATTTTAATGGACGGCTTGGAGATAAACCGCTTCCGTGGGGAGACGGGCTTGGATATTATTTATCCGGCGAACGGAGAAAAGTTTACAATACTTTTTCTTCACTTATCAATCTGAAAAAAAATTATCCGGCATTCTCAAGCACAGACTATCAGCTTAACGCGCAGTTCGAAGTGAAAAGCCTCTACATAAATGACGCTTCTATGAAAATAGCGGCTATCGGGAATTTTGATGTTGTCTCGCAGAATTATCAGGCGCAGTTTCAATCTGCGGGGAAATGGTACGAATTTTTTAGCGAAACCACTCTGGACGTTACAGATCCCAACATGACCATTTCGCTTCAGCCGGGAGAATTCCGTTTATACACTTCGGTCCAGATCCCACGAACAGATATTTTGAGCGGTGTAGGGAATGAAGAAAAGATTCCCGCCGAATACAGCTTAAGTCAAAACTACCCGAATCCATTTAATCCAAGCACGGTTATTAGTTATCAGATTCCCATTTCGGGATATGTTACTTTAAAAATTTTCGATCTGCTGGGAAGAGAGGTTTCAACCCTTGCAGATGAATTTAAAAATGCCGGTTCTTACTCCGTAAAATTTTCTAATCCGCAATTGCCGAGCGGAATTTATTTTTACAGGATTCAATGCGGCAATTTCAGTTCGGTAAAAAAAATGATGCTTCTTAAATAAACCAGTTAATTTTTTTGAGGAGATTATGAAACTGATAAAAATGATTATTGCGTTATCTATTTTGTTCTCGCTGCAGGTAACAGCACAAATCAGCAGAGTTCCCGAATGGGCGAAGAAGGCCGTTTGGTATCAAATCTTTCCGGAACGCTTTGATAACGGCGATAAGAACAATGATCCAAAACCGGAAGATATGAAAGGCGCATGGCCCTATTTTGTGACTGAAGGATGGCAGATTTCACCTTGGACCAGCGACTGGTTTAAGCTTCAGCCATGGGAGGCTAAAACAGGCAAAGGATTTTACTGGAACGTGGGAATACGCAGATACGGCGGCGATCTTCAAGGCATTATAAACCGTCTGGACTATCTTAAAAACCTCGGCATAAATTCACTTTATCTGACTCCGATTTTTGAATCCCCTTCCCCTCACAAGTATGATGCTTCAATGTATCACCACGTTGATAATAATTTCGGTCCCGACCCGAAATTGGACAGAGAAATTTGGGCGAAAGAAAATCCGGGCGATCCTTCAACCTGGCAGTGGACAACAGCCGATAAATTATTTTTAAAATTGATCAAAGAAGTTCACAAGCGGGGAATGAAAATTATTATTGACGGCGTGTTCAATCATACCGGAACAACCTTCTGGGCTTTTCAGGATATAGTGAAGAACCAGCAGAATTCTAAATACAAAGACTGGTACACAATTAAATCGTGGGATGATGCAGCAGCCGGAACAAAATTTGAATACGAAGGATGGCTGGGCGTGAAAGATCTTCCTGAAATCAGAGAGGATGGAAATGGTTTGGTAACCGGACCGCGGGAACATATTCACGCAGTAGTTAAAAGATGGATGGATCCCAACGGCGACGGAAATCCGGAAGACGGAATTGACGGCTGGCGTCTGGATGTTGCGGAAATGGTGAACCATAATTTCTGGAAAGAGTTCCGCACCTGGGTTAAAGGAATTAATCCGCAGGGATATATAGTCGGTGAGATCTGGTGGGACGACTGGAAGAATTACAAAATGATGAATGCCGCCCCCTGGCTTAAAGGAGATGAGTTTGACGCGGTGATGAATTACCGGTTTGCAAGAGCAATAAAAAATTTTGTCGTGAATAAGAAAGACCAGATCGGCTCTCAGGGATTTATTGACACGCTTAATAATCTGTACCGGCAGTATCCAAAAGAAAATAATTATGTGATGATGGATCTGCTGGACAGCCACGATGTGGAACGCATTGCTTCACAGATAGTGAATCCGGATCTCCTCTACGATCACGGCGGCAGTTCAACACAGAATAAAGATTTCGACAACAGAAAGCCGGATGCGCAGGAGATCGAAAAGCAAAAATTAATTGCAGGCATTCAATTCACACTGCCCGGCGCACCGCAAATCTATTACGGCGATGAAGCCGGAATGTGGGGCGGAGACGATCCCGACTGCCGCAAACCGATGGTGTGGAAAGAATTTAAGTATGAAAAGGAAGCTACACATCCTCTGGGACTGCCGAGGAAACCGGATGAAGTAAAATTTAATGAGAATCTTTTCAATTACTATAAAAAAATTATTTCAATCAGAAATAATAATGAAGCACTATCGCTCGGTTCAATCGAATTTAATCTGGTGGAAGACCAGAACAGAATTCTCGGTTATACAAGAGAATACAATGGCAAAAAAATATTTGTGCTTTTGAATAACAACCCCGAGAAAAAATATGTGGCTGCCGAGAAGCTGAATAAATTTACAAGTAATAAAACGCTTAAAGATTTAGTAAGCGGCAAAAAAATAGATACATCTAAAATCATAGATCAGTTTTTATTAAACCCATACCAGATTATAATCTGTCCGCTAAATTAACGAGGCAATTTATTGCGTTATATATTACAGCACAGTTAATAAAAACTTAAATCGGATTGCGGGGTCAATCCGGAGATCACGCAGCAAAAAAGTCTTCAAAGAATATTCTTTGGAGACTTTTTTTCAATATCTCCATTTAGGAGAAACGAGAAATGTGAAAAGAGAAACGCAAGAAAGTAAATTATAAATGATAAATTAGAAATTATAAAATCACTTCAACCACTTTATCCAATTCCAGTATCCAGTATCCAGAATCCAGAATCCAGAATCCAGAATCGAGCATCGAGTATCCAGAATCAAATATCCAGCATCAAGCATCCAGATTGAGAAACGGGAAATGTGAAACGGTAGACGTGAAGAAATAAATTATAAATGATAAATTAGAAATTATAAAATCACTTCAACAACTTTATCCAATTCCAGTATCCAGCATCCAGAATCCAGCATCCAGAATCGAGCATCGAGTATCCAGAATCAAATATCCAGCATCAAGTATCCAGATTGAGAAACGGGAAATGTGAAACCGTAGACGTGAAGAAATAAATTATAAATGATAAATTAGAAATTATAAAATCACTTCAACCACTTTATCCAGTATCAAATATCCAGCATCGAGTATCCAGTATCCAGAATCCAGCATCCAGAATCATGCCGAGTCCGCCGCGGCGGATCGAGGTACTGTCATACCGAGCGAAGACGAGGCGAGTTCTGCCGAGCGCAGTCGAGGCACATGCGGAGTTAGGCATTCGTGTGTTACTTTCTGTTCTTATAGTGACTTTTATTTTTACATTCTGCCAGTTCGTGCAATAAATTAAAATCACCTTTCATCAGCGCTTCTTTTTTTGCTCTTGACCAATTCTTTAGTTGTTTTTCAACTGCTATTGCATCCAATGGTCGGTCTATTTCTGTAGAATATACCAGCTCCACCGGCAATCTTTCAGATGTATACCCTATGTGGCTCCCGCTTTGGTGTTCGGCAAATCTGCGAACTAGATCATTTGTCACACCCGTGTAATAACTTCCATCTGAACATTTAAGTATGTACACCCACATTCCTCGTCTCCGCTCGGAATGACTATAATTCTTTTGCAAAAATATTTATAAATCACATTATCGAAAATTACTTTCTCGTTTTGTCAGGCTGAGCGAAGACGAAGCCCACTTTCTCTCCTCGTCTCCGCTCGGAATGACTATAATTCTTTTGCAAAAATATTTATAAATCACATTATCGAAAATTACTTTCTCGTTTTGTCAGGCTGAGCGAAGACGAAGCCCACTTTCTCTCCTCGTCTCCGCTCGGAATGAC
>JAKAMT010000048.1:11838-20026 GCA_021812705.1 Bacteroidota bacterium
GCTCGGAATGACTATAATTCTTTTGCAAAAATATTTATAAATCACATTATCGAAAATTACTTTCTCGTTTTGTCAGGCTGAGCGAAGACGAAGCCCACTTTCTCTCCTCGTCTCCGCTCGGAATGACCCCTTTTCTTAAAAATAAATTATGGCAAAAGAATATTTCTGTATATAATCTTTTTTGCTTCAGTTCTGAACAAAATGAATTTTATTTCTTCCTTTCCTCGTCTCCGCCTGCCTACCGATAGGCAGGCTCGGAATGACTATAATTCTATTACAAACATATTTAAAAATTACATTATCTATCAGGCTGAGCGAAGCATGCGGTGAGCGAAGTCGAACCGCCGAAGCGCCGAGGTGCTGTCATACCGAGCGCAGTCGAGGTGAGGTTATCTCGAGTCTGCCACGGCGGATCGAGGATTGTGCCGAGCGAAGTCGAGGCGAGTTCTGCCGAGCGAAGTCGAGGCATAAAAAAAGGCCGCTCTTTTGGAGCAGCCTTTTTTGCTTAGAAGATTTTATCCGTTCTTCTTAACAGTATAAGTAAGTTTCACAGGATCGAAACGGATTGTATAATTTCCAGCGGCTGATAAAGAGATATTAGCGCCACCCTGTTCGAGTGTGCCGTCTGCTCCGTTATCACCGTAGTTAACATCCCATGCATCATTTGCTCTGAATTTATATGAGCCTGCAGTAAAGTTTGCCGTGATCTCCCAAACCTTACGCTGACCGTTATAATTCATTGGAGTGCTTGCACCCCATCCGCCCGGAGTTGCATCGCCGATGATTCCCCAGTCGTCTGTTTTCGTAAGTGTGATTGCTTTTGTATTTACATCAACAGAGAATACATAGCATGCCGGTGAAGCAGCAAAATTATTTCCTGAAGGATCTAATGTGCCTGCATAGTTATTGCCGGTTTTTGTTAACGTACCGCCGTAGTTCGGTCCGTTCCAGTTTGGATTGACTGTAACTTTAAATTCAATTGTAGCGTCGGCACCATTTTTCAGACGGAGGATTCCGCCGTAAGTGGTATTAAAACCGTATGAATATAATCGGCCGATTTCAGCGCCCGGTGACCATCCCTGATATGAACCGGGAACGTAGATCATCGGATAGTTGATTACTGCATCATAAGGAGTAAAGCTTTTCGATTTTGCATCTGAATATACAGTGGCTACATTTGATCCGATGGAAGCAGCAACTCTATAATAAACTGTGACTGCCGTTCCGATCTGATAATTCCACGCCAAAATAAGAGTATTCATATCACCGACTTTATAAGTTCCGTTTAATTTCTGCGTTGTGATAACATTAGCTACATTCGCAGAAAAATCACTTTTCGGCGACATCTGGACGGTGTATGTCGTAGAGGATGCAAATCCGAAATCAGCGGCACCCCACGAAAATCTCAAGAGGCTGTCGGCATTTGCAACTGTGAAGGCGGCAGATAAAGCAACGTCTGATGCCGCTGGTTTACTTGGACTCGAACTCATAACAGGTTCGGTTATATCTCTTGAGCAAGAGACCAACAGAAGTCCGAGTGCGGCCAAACTTGTTAATAATAATTTTTTCATTTTTTATTTTCCTTTAGCTATAAATTCTTGTTCACTATTAATAGCCGACATTCTGAATCAGATTGCGGTTTGCGTTCAAGTCGTTGATCGGAATAGGATAAAGATCGCGGAACGAGCCGACCTGTGTTCCGGCTTTTACTTTTCCTTTCCACTCCCAAACGTATGTTCCGTTTGAGAATTGACCGAACCGGATTAAGTCTGTTCTTCTATGGCCTTCCCAGTACAATTCGCGTCCGCGCTCATCCAGTAAAAAGGGCAATGTTAATTGAGCGCTGGTAATATTTCCGCTGGTATTTCCGTATGCGCGCTGTCTTAAAGCATTAACATAATTAACTGCCGTGTTCATATCTCCGCCGGAACCGCCTCTTACAACGCATTCAGCATACATAAGATAAGCATCTGCCAGACGGAACAACGGGAAGTCTGTGCTAACGAATGTTGCGTGTGCGTTAGGTGCCGCAGCGCCTGTCGAAGTAACATTTTTAAATTTAGTTACGCCGATACCCTGTGTAAACGTACCGACATTTGTAATTTCCCACTGCCAGCTTGATTTATCAAAGAAGAACATTCCTCTTTTATCGGCAGATTTATATTGTGTTGTGGAAGCGAAATTGCTTTCAGTGATTCCGAATTTGCTTACAAAGTCTTTAATTGTTCTGATGCCGCCCCATCCGCCGTCAATACCCGATAGAGGCATTCCGCCGCCGTTGGAAGCATGAAGAATGAATGTCATACCGCCGTACTGCTGTGTGTTCTGACCGTCAAATGCGATCGGGAAAACAATTTCAGGACTCTGGTTATTATCCGCATCGAACAAGCGTTCGTAGTTAGGGTCGATTGAGTAGCCGGCTGCAATAACCTGTTTCAGATAAGTGAGTGCTTCCGTGTATTTTTCCTGTCCGATGTAGACTTTCGCATTCAGATATAATTTGGAAAGAAGGAACCAATCCGCTGCTTTATCCGCTCTCGCATATTCATTCTGTCTTGCGGGAACAAGATCTGCTTCCATATCTTTTAATTCAGATTCGATATAAGCGAACAGATCGGCGCGTGAAATTCTTTTCGGGAAGAATGCGCCCGGAAGATCGTTCTCTGTTACGAACGGAACGTTGCCGAACATATCAATAGCATGCCAGTAAGAAAGTGCGCGCAAGAAACGGGCTTCCGCTCTGAATGCTTTCAGGTCTGTAAGAAATGTGCCTGATGCGGAACCGATTTTATCATTTACGTTTCTTATGAACTCGTTGGCAATCGTTATTGTATAGAATACTCTTGAATAAAGAGCAGTTACAAATACATCGTTTGGTGACCAGGTCTGCCAGTGAAAATCTTTTATAGTGGCATCGTCCCAGGCAATAATTGCTTCGTCAGTCGAAAGTTCCTGCAATCCCCAGAACTGGCGCAGATAGTTACCGAAGTTTTCATCGATACCTGCGATGTCTGCGCTACCGCCGCCGCCGCCGGTCTGGCCGCTGATTGCGTAGCTGGCATATATTTTTGCAAGAGCTTGTTTATAAGCCGCCTGATTCTTAAAAACATTATTCAGGGTATTAACATTTGGATCTATCGGCTCTACATTCAAATCTTTCACGCAAGATGAAAATAAGAATGCAGTAATCAACATTACTGGAGCTAATATTTTTATTTTTTTCATTTTCATTTTCCTTCTTAAAATTAGTAATTAAGACTAACTGATAACATGAAAGTACGTGGTCTAGGATAAATATTGTTGTCGATACCGTTATTAACTTCAGGATCCAAGCCGGTATAGTCGGTTATTGTAAAGACGTTCTGAACCGACAATCCTACGCGTCCTGCAATTTTTTCACCGAACAACGATTTGAAATTATAACCTATTGTGATATAATCTAATTTAAAGAATGATGCATTCTCAAGATATACACTTGACCAGTACTGAGCCGTCATGAAGTTTGTCTTTCTTACGTCGGTTAGAATGTTTGACAGATAACCGCTCTGATTGTAAACCTGCTGATAGAGCGCGCGGTTCGAGGCGTTGTTATTGTAAACATAATTTCCGAGGCTTAATCTTCCGGAGAAGCTCAAATCGAATTCTTTATAGTTGATCCTAGAGGAGATGCCGATCAAATAATCCGGATCAGGTGATTTGAAATAATATTTATTCAATTCATTGCCGGAAACATTTCCGCCCTGCCCGCTCTTGTCAACATAGAGACCTTCAACCGGATTGCCGTTGGCATCATAAACCTGTGTGAAAAGGAAGAATACTCTTGAAGGCATTCCAACTATATATTTTTGAACCGTGTTGCCTACGCCGCCTGAGATTCCGCCGGTATTAACGCCGGTATAAGCAGGATCATCAGATAGTGTAAGTTTTGTAATCTCATTCTTATTATATGTTAAGTTGGCGCCGATCTCCCATGAGAAATCATCCTGCAGGAATGGGGTTACGTTCAATGCCAATTCAACACCTTTGTTAACCATGGAACCTACGTTCGTAAGCAAAAAGTTGGAGAAGTTGCTGCCGACCGGAATCGGAATACTGTTTAAAAGATCATCTGATGTGTTTTTGTAGATTTCGATGGAACCGCTTACTCTCTTGTTGAACAGGCTGAAATCCAATCCTGCGTTTGTTGATGTTACGGTTTCCCATTTCAGGTTTGCATCGTAAGCATCGGGACGCAGTGTTGGGTAGAAGGAATTTCCGAACTGATAGTATGCGCCGGATGTGCTGGCTGTGTAAGTAGGAATGTACGGATAATAATTTCCGCCAACGTCCTGCTGACCTGTTTTACCCCAGCTCAAACGGAGTTTCAAATCATTTACATATTCGGATTTGCCGATGAATGGTTCCTCGGTCAATTTCCATCCTAAAGCAACCGCTGGAAACAATCCCCAGCGTTTGTCTTTTGAGAATCTTGAAGAACCGTCATCTCTTAATGTAACTGTCAGGAGGTAACGGTCGAAAGCCGTGTAATTCAATCTTCCGAAGAATGATATCAGATAATATTCGTTCTTGTAAGGTGTTGTTTTTGCACCCGGAGTTTTTGGATTCCAGGCTCTGTTTGAATTCTGTCCTTCATTGTAAAAATGCTGATAAGAATAACCGCCGGTAAGATCGAATTTGTTGAATGAAAAATCATTCTTATAATTCAGATAGAAATCCAGCAGGCTGTTTTTCTTAGTCTGCGTATATTCTCTTATCTGGCCTTCCGGTTCTCTGAACGACCATGAAGCTGTTGTATCTGTAATATCGCTTCCGGTTGTTTTATAATAATCGTAACCGAGATTTAATGTTGCTTTCAAATCGGGCACATAAGGAATTTTATAATCGAATTTGCCGCCCAAGATGTATCTGTTTGCATCCGAGGTGTTGTGACGGTATTCTAAGCGGGCTACCGGATTGTGAGTTGCAATATTGTTTGGAGCGCCGTTGAGCGGGTCATTAGAGCTTAATTCCGTCCATGCCGTGTAACCGCCGTATTTTGTGTTTCCGTTTCTGATCGGCTGTGTTGGATCAAATTCAATTGCCGAACCGATAGCATCATTGTTTGAAAAATTATTGCTGATTGCCGTTAATGATGCGTTCAAATCCATAGTAAGATCGCCGTCCAACAATGACGGAGTGACGGCTAATGTTGCATTCTTTCTGTCCATGCTGTTGTATTTAAGAATACCGCCCTGGTATAAATAATCTAACGACAGGCGGTAAGGAATGTTTTCAATAGCATGTGTAATGCTTATGTTATGTTCTGTTGATGCTGCTGTACGGTAAATTTCATTCTGCCAGTCTGTATTTGCCTTTCCCAATCTTGTTAATGCTGTGTTTGTTAGACCATAATTTGCAACTCTGTCTGCAATCAATGATCTGAATTCATCGCCGTTAAAAACCGACAAAAGTTTTGCAGGTGAAGCTAAAGAAAAGCTGCCGCTATAGTTAATCATCATCTTTTGTTCAGCCTGTCCTGCGATCAATGAACCCTTCTTTGTTTTAATTATGATTACGCCGTTAGATGCTCTTGAACCGTAAATTGCTGTTGCGGAAGCGTCTTTCAAAATTGTGAATGATTCAATGTCGTTTGGATTGATAGAGGAGAGTGGATTTGCCATACCGGAAATTCCGCCGCTCTCAAGAGGAATATTGTCGATAACAATCAAAGGATCGTTATTCGCCTGGATGGATGAACCGCCGCGGATTCTGATTTTGGTGCCTGCGCCGGCCGCACCGCCCATTGTGCTGGCAACAACGCCCGCAGCTTTACCGATAAGGAGTTCCTGAGGTGAGGCAATATTACCCTGGTTGAAATCTTTAGCGGAGATTGCCGTTACGGAGCCCGTAGCATCGGCTTTTTTAATTTCGCCGTAACCGATTCCGACAATAACTATATCTTTCAACAGCTTCGCTTCAAGTTTTAATGCTATTTTCAGATAAGTTTCATCAACAACCGTCACTTCAGCTTTCGAATAACCTACGCTGGAGATAACAAGAACAGCTCCTTTATTTACTTTTAACTTAAATTCTCCGTTGAAATCGGTTGCAGTTCCTTTGGTAGTACCTTTTTCAACGACGGAAGCGCCTATCAGTTCCGAACCGTCTTCCGCATTTGTAACTTTTCCGCGAACCTCGAACTCCTGTGCAAAAAGCACCGAGCTTGCCTGCATCATCAAAAAGGCAAAAACAAGCAGAGATAACCTGTACGCCCTGCTACTGTTTCGTCTTTTAGATTTCGCGGAGAATATACGATCTCTAATTGCTAAACTTAAATGGCTTGCAACGCTGCCGCGATTGTGCGCCAATAAGTTTATTTGTTTTGGTTCTGTCATATTTTTCCTCGTCTACTTATATGATTAAACTAGTTAGTTGAAAGAAAAACTTGCCTCCAGGAAACAACCTGCTAGTATGAGTTTTTTAATTAAACGATTAAGTAATTTTTTGCCGGTTTCGGCTGATTCATTTGATGAATTTTGAGAAAGGTAAAACAAAATCTTCCAAAAGCTCAATTTGTAAGCTTTGTTCATCTATATTTTCTTTCGAATGGATTTCCGGTTTTTACAGCATCGGCACTATTTACTAAAAACCGCAATTGAACTTACTAAATGTGATAAAAAAAACAAAATAAGTTTTTATCTATTTGTGGTAAAAGTTTGCTATAAACAATCACCATCATCAACTGGTAAAATTAATTAATCAATAGTATAAGAAAAATCGCCCCAAGAATTTTTTACTTTGATAGACCTTCCTTTTGGATTCTATACTTCTTCACCCCCCCCACTCATTAAATAGGTTAATCTGGATCGATAGAGAAACTATGCCGTACTTTTTAACTTCACCGGGACATGCATTTAACACCCTGCAGACAGCTCCATAGAGTAAGTGATTATACTTATGAGTAATTTTTTCGAGAGTCAAATTATTTTTCAATTTATTGTATTTTTGTTTCGGATAATTTATTAATACCACCGAAAAGGAGATTTAGGACCTATGTTTAATTTTGATTTTTATAATCCAACCAGGATATTTTTTGGCAATGACCGTTTGGATAAGATAGATAAATTTGTTCCGGCTGATGCAAAAGTATTAATCACGCTCGGCGGAGGAAGCGCAAGACGGAGCGGACTTATAGATAAAGTAAAATCGGCTTTGGGAAAAAGAAAAATTTTCGAGTTCGAGGGAATCGAGCCGAATCCCCGCTTTGCGACTTTGATGAAAGCAGCTGAGCTTATCCGCAAAGAAAATATCGATTTTATTTTAGCAGTAGGCGGAGGCTCTGTTATAGACGGGACCAAATTCATCTCCCTCGCAACTCATTTTAAAGGAAACGCTCAGGATCTTCTTCATTTCGGATTCGGACAGATAACATCTAAAGTCGTGGAAAAAGTTGTTCCGTTCGGCGCAGTCTTAACGCTGCCGGCGACCGGATCGGAAATGAATCACGGCGCGGTGATAAGCGATGAACATGGAAAATTTCCCGTGATGAGCGAATTGACATTTCCTAAATTCTCAATCCTGGATCCTACTTATACATTCACGCTTCCAAAGATTCAAGTGGCTAACGGAATTGTGGATACATTTATTCATACTACCGAACAGTACATTACTTATCCCGCCGATGCGAAGATACAGGACCGCTGGGCAGAGGGGATTTTGCAGACGCTTATCGAGATAGGAGAGAAAACAATCAACGAACCGGAAAATTATGACGCGCGCGCAAATCTTGTCTGGAGCGCAACGATGGCTCTTAACGGAATTATAGGCACTGGCGTTCCGCAGGATTGGACTACACATATGATAGGTCACGAACTTACCGCACTGTTTGGAATAGACCACGGCCAAACGCTTGCCATCATTTATCCCGCGGTATTGGAAATAAAACGGGAAAGCAAACACGTAAAGATTTTGCAATACGCAGAACGCGTCTGGGATATTAAGGAGGGAACCGATGAATATAAAATAGATAACGCAATAAAGAAGACACGAGATTTTTTTGAATCGCTGGGAATTAAAACAAAATTATCAGAGTACGGGATTTCGAAAGATCAGATTCCCGTTATTGTTTCTAAACTGAAAGAACACGGACTCACCGCGCTCGGCGAAAAAAGGGATATTACTCTTCAAGTGAGCCAAAAAATTCTTGAAA
>JAKAMT010000202.1 GCA_021812705.1 Bacteroidota bacterium
GATAAGCAAACTTCAGGGCGACATAAAATATTCACAGGTAAAACACTGGCTTGAAGTTTACAAACTTCTTAATGACGAACAGAAGGGAATATTCAAGAACCATCTATTGAGAATGATCGGTCCAGGCGGCGCTAAAGCCGGGATGATGATGAAGATGAACAGAGGCGGAAAAGGGATGATGCAAAAAAGAGGTATGATGCAGCGCAGAGGAATGATGCAGGGAAAAAGCATGCCGGCACCGGGTCAGACAAACTGATTAAATAAAAAACTATCAAACCGTTTCAAAGAGATCTGCCGTCAGGTTTTTTTGAGACGGTTTTTTTTGCACTCTCAAAGATCCCCTTTTATTGGCCGGACGACCAATTCTTCAGAAACTAAATTGCTCTTCTCGTTATAAATATTTAATACTATTTCAGCCAGATTGTCAGTGTTCATCATTCTATCCGAATACTTCTTAAGCACTCCTTCAGGCCATATGGAAGTTGCGGTTGCTCCTGGCGATACATTTATAACGCGTATATTTTTATCCCTCACCTCTTCCCTCAATACTTTAGCGTAGGCATGCAGTCCCGATTTAGATGCGGAATAAGCGCTGCTTGCAGTGAATATTTTTTGTGTTACAACAGAGAGAATGTTGATGATGGTGCCGGATTTTCTATCCGACATATCAGGCAGAACAGATTTTATCGCGTAAATAGATCCGAGCAGATTCACGCTGATAATATTTTGGATCTCTTCAATGGAGTTTTGTATTCCTTCTTTAAATGAAGTTGTGCCCGCGTTGTTTATAAGACAGTCAACCGTATAATCGCCGCTAATATTCTTATAAAATCTTTCTACATCATCATAGTTTGAAATATCCAATTGAACCGGAATGAAAAATTCGGCTTTATCGCCGAGTTCATTTTTAATCTTCTCCAGCAGATCCAGTCGTCTTGCCGCAGCCGCAACCCGGATTCCATTCTGAGCAAATTTAATGGCGATCGACTTTCCTATTCCGGAACTTGCGCCAGTGATCCAGACAATTTTATTTTTATTCATCAGATTCTTTTTTGATTGATCAGGTCCAAAAATTCGCTTCTTGTTCTTGCATCATCGGTAAATATTCCGTGCATTGCGCTGGTTGTAGTGATAGAATTCTGCTTCTGCACGCCGCGCATCATCATACACATGTGATATGCTTCCACAACTACTGCCACTCCCCTTGGATTAAGATATTTATCCAGTGTATCTGCTATCTCCTGAGTCATTCTTTCCTGCACCTGCAGCCTCTGTGCAAACACATCAACAATGCGGGGGATCTTACTCAGACCGACTATTTTTCCGTTAGGAATGTAGGCTACGTGAACTTTTCCGTAGAACGGCAAAAGATGATGTTCACACATGCTGTAGAAATCAATATCCTTCACAATGACCATTTCGTCGTATTTTTCTTCGAAGATGGCATCGTTTAAAACTTCTTTTATATTCTGGTTGTATCCCTGAGTTAAAAATTCGTAAGCCTGCGCCACTCTGGCGGGAGTATTTTTCAATCCGTCCCGTTCCGGATCTTCTCCGATTTGCTCAAGAATATTCCTAACATATTTTTCAACAAGGTTCTTATCCACTTTATCTGGTTCCTCTATATTCAACAAAGTTATTTTCAGTTTCAGAAATTTTAACGGAATGAAGCCTGCCGCTCGGAATTTTATCCGCAAGCTGATTCCAGATTGCCGCTGCGATATTTTCCGTGGTCGGATTTATTCCCTCCATAAAATCCACATCAAGATTGAAATTTTTATGATCGACTTTTTGCAGAACATTTTCCGTAATAATTTTCTTCAGAATTTTAAGATCGATAACGTAGCCGGTTTTAGGGTCAGCCTCCCCTTCGACAGTCACCTCAAGAATGTAATTATGACCGTGCCCATTTTTGTTGCTGCATTTGCCGAAAATCATTTCATTTTCAGAATCCGAAAGATCCGGATTAAAGATGCGGTGCGAAGCGCTAAAAGTTTCACGTCGGGTTACGTAGATCATCTAATTTCTCTCAAAGCTTTCAATACTTCATCGGCGTGTCCGTCCACTTTCACTTTAGGAAAGACAAATTTAATCTTGCCGCTGCCGTCTATAATAAATGTAGTTCTTTCTATCCCCATATATTTTTTGCCATACATGCTCTTTTCTTTCCAGACGCCGTATTTTTCTACAACTTCTTTTTTTTCATCGCTCAGAAGTATGAAAGGAAGATCATACCTGGCTGCAAATTTCTGGTGAGAGGATTCCGAGTCTGTGCTTATTCCGATTACCTCGGCTTTTACTTTTTTAAAATCCGGGAAAGAGTCGCGGAAGTCGCATGCTTCCCGCGTGCATCCGGAAGTCATATCCTTAGGATAAAAATAGAGGACTATATTTTTTCCTTTGAAGCTGCTTAGCGAAATTTTTTTTCCGTTAGAATCGTTCAATGTGAACGCCGGAGCTTTATTGCCTGGTGCGAGCATATTATAGTCCAAAAAATTTAATAGTGAATTTTATAAAAGAAAGAGGAAGAAAAAATTCTTCCTCTCAGCAAAGATTATGATAATTTTTGAAGCGCTTCTTTAACGGCGTTGTAATTCGGCTCTTCGCCGGCATTCTCGAGCACTTCGGCATAACGGACAACTCCATTTTTATCCACGACGAAAGCAGATCTCTTTGCAACGCCTTTAAGATCCCACTTGCCCGGCAGCCAAACGTCATAGAAGGCGCCGTAAGCCGGAGCAACAACCTTATTAAAATCGCTCAGCAGCGGGAAATTGAATTTATATTTATCAACCCACAATTTTTGAGAAAAAGGACCGTCTACGCTGATTCCAAAAACCTGCGCATTCAGATCTTCATAATCCTTCATGCTGTCGCGTGTTGAGCACAATTCTTTCTCGCAAATGCCGGTTCCTACAGCGGGAAAAAAGAGAAGCACAACATTGCTTTTACCTTTAAAGTCGCTTAGGGTATGAGAATTATTATCAGTATCCTTCAATGTAAAGTTGGGCGCATTGTCGCCGATTTTGAGAGACATAACCACTCCTATTTTAAAATTAATCTTTCAGTTTTCTACCGATTCGAACTTTGATTTGGAATTCAACTTTACCTTCGGAAGTTACTCTGCCTCTTTGTTCGATAACTTCGAACCAGCCGACTTTTTTTTCAGCATTCGCTTCGAGTACAACTTCTTTAACAGCTTCCGCGATGCTTTCGGTTGAAATTCCGACTCTTTCAATCACTTCGAATGTTTTCGACATATTAACCTCGTTTTTGGCGTGAAAAGTTCAATTAGGAGAGTATCAATTCTCAGTTAGAAAAATAGCCTTTTGGCCGTTAAGATTAAAGGATGATTCCATGCTAAGAATTCCAAAAAAATTTGCAACTATTAAGGAATGTATTTATTTTTATATAGACTAAATCTAAATAATAACTGGTTTTTATGGAAATTGAGAGAGCTCACGAGGAATTCAGGCGCTTCTTAAAAAGAGGCGACAATCGGATTACGCCGGAACGGTTTGAAGTTCTTGATCATGCCATCGATTATAAAGGTCATTTTGGCGCAGATGAGCTCTACATCAGCATGAAGACCAATCATTCCGGAATTTCAAGGGCCACAGTTTACAATACAATTGAGCTTTTAGCGCAATGCGGATTGCTGATCAAAAGAAATTTCGGCGAGAATAAAACCAGATACGAATCGAATGTGAACAAGAGAAGTCATGATCATTTAATCTGCACTAACTGCGGGGCAATTAGGGAATTTACAGAACCAAAATTGCATAGGCTGGTTAAGGAGATTTCTGATCAGATGGGATTCGAATCAAGCGGCTACTCGTTTAATATTTTCGGTAAATGTACTAACCCTAACTGCAAACTGAAGAAAGATGACAACTAAGACTCTAGATAAGGCTACAAAAGGAAAATATTTTAGAATTGTAAAACTTCCGCAGGGAGTTATTAAATCACAGTTGATACGCCTTGGAATTTCAGAAGGCGACACTTTGAAATGCGTTGAAAGACTTCCGGGAGGGACAGTTGTAGTTCAGAAATACAGGCAGGAGATTGCACTCGGCTTCGATCTCGCAAAAAAAATAAATATTGATTTTCAAAAGACATGAATAAAATGAACTTCCATCATCATCACAATGCAGATAACATATCAGAAACAGAAATTTTTAATCAGAACCCAGGCGCCGGTCCGGAAAAAGTTGTACTCGTAGGCAATCCGAACGTCGGAAAATCGTGCTTCTTCAATTATATGAGCGGGATGTACGTTGATGTTTCCAATTTTCCCGGCACTACTGTCTCCATTACCAAGAGCATTTATAAAGGGTACTATCTTTTTGAGATCGG
>JAKAMT010000049.1 GCA_021812705.1 Bacteroidota bacterium
GCACTCCGGAAATTATGATTGCAATGTTGGCATGCGCAAGAATAGGCGCTGTCCACTCCGTTGTTTACGGAGGATTTTCCGTTGAATCACTTTCCGAAAGAATAGAAGACAGTAATTCTAAAGTTCTGATTGTGTCCGACGGAGCATATCAGAGAGGAAAAGTTGTTCCGCTTAAAAAAATTGCCGACGAGGCGCTTCAAAGATGCGGCACCGTGGAACATTGCCTGGTTGTGAAAAGAACCGGCGAAGAGGTTAATATGGAACAGGGACGCGACATGTGGCTTCATGAACTGATGAATCTTCCAATTGCAACCCAAAATTGTGCGCTCGAAGTTTTAGATTCGGAAGACCCTCTCTTCATCCTCTACACTTCCGGCACAACCGGAAAACCGAAAGCTATACTTCATACGCACGGCGGCTACATGGTCGGCACTTACACATCATTGAAATATGTATTTGATATTCATGAGGAAGACAGGTACTGGTGCGCGGCGGATCCGGGATGGATAACAGGGCATTCATACATCGTATACGGTCCGCTCTTAAACGGTACAACTTCATTTATGTATGAAGGCGCGCCTAATTTTCCGTATCCGAACAGATGGTGGAGTATGATAGAGCGCTACGGAATAAATATTTTATATACTGCACCAACTGCCATACGCGGACTGATGCGTTTCGGCGAGGCGTGGGTAAACCGTCATGATCTTTCATCTCTCCGCATTCTCGGTTCGGTGGGCGAGCCGATCAATCCCGAAGCGTGGAAATGGTATCACAGAGTTGTCGGCAAAGAGAAATGCCCCATCATGGATACATGGTGGCAGACGGAAACCGGAATGTTCATGATAACCCCTATGCCGTGTGTGCCGCTTAAACCGGGGTCAGGTACAAAACCGTTTCCGGGATTGCAGATGGATGTGGTTGATGAGAACGGCAATTCAACTAAAGCGAACGAAGAGGGCTTTCTGATAATAAAAAATCCGTGGCCTGCTATGATAAGAACTGTCTACAAAGATCCCGACCGCTATGTTGAACAATACTGGAAAAAATATCCCGGTGTTTACATGACAGGCGACAGTGCCAGAAAAGATGAGGATGGTTATTTCTGGATTATAGGAAGAGTGGATGACGTAATTAAAGTTTCAGGATACAGACTGGGAACGGCTGAAATTGAGAGTGCGCTGGTCAGTCATTTTGCTGTTGCGGAGGCGGCGGCTATAGGCCTGCCTCACGAAGTCAAAGGCAATGCGATTTACACTTATGTGATTCTAAAAACCGGCATCGAAAAATCTCAGCAGCTAATTGAAGAACTGCGGCAGCATGTGAGTCATGAAGTGGGTCCGATTGCAAAGCCGGAGCATATAGAATTTGTAGATTCGCTTCCCAAAACGAGAAGCGGAAAAATTATGAGAAGAGTTCTTAAAGCGAGAGCACTGGGCCAGGATCCGGGAAATATTTCGACACTGGAGGAATAAAATTTTTATTGCCGCTAAGTCACAAAGGCACTAAGTCATATGCCTTGTGTCTTTGTGACTTCGTGGCGATTTCTTTCATCATTGTACTTTATAAATTGAAACTTAGATTAATGATGCTTGAAAAACGGGGTCATGCTCCCCATAAAAACCGGGACAAATACCGATTTCCTTTGACCCTTATTAACGATAAATTAGAATTTGAATATATGAAAATAGTGGACTATATTTGGTCTAAAAAAGGGCTGTGTATGAAAATGAGTGAATCGGTAAAATCAATCAGTTACCTGAAAGCAAACGCTGCCGATATGATTGATGAGATCAACAAGGATCAGAAAACTTACATCATTACTCAAAACGGGGAAGCGAAAGTCATAGTCCAGGACATAAAAGTTTATGAGAAAACTCAAGAAACTATGGCCATGTTAAAACTAATGGCTATGACCCGCAATAAAAGTAGAGAGGCTAAAGGGATTAGAGAAACATTCTCAGATCTCCGCAATGAATTGAAATCCAATAAGTAAATATGAAATTCAAAATTAGTATTGATCCGCAAGCCAAAATGGATCTTAAAGAGATCTTCTTTTACGCCGCCATGAACGATTCTGTCCAGTCCGCGAATAAACTTTTAGATGCATTGGAAGCAACCTGTTATAAATTAGAGCAAATCCCTGAACGGGGACATATTCCGCCTGAACTTAAACCAACTGGTATTAAGAAGTATTTGGAAATCCATTACAAACCTTACCGTATAATCTATGAAATCGAAGGAAAGAGAGTATATATTCATTGTGTAGTTGACGGCAGAAGAAATATCCAGGAAATCTTGAGCAATAGATTATTAAGATGAAAATATTTTAAAATCATCAGCCAAAAAAAAGTTGTATTAGAAGATGAAAATATTACTTGGCAAGGTCGCTGGAAACATCTCGACTGTGGAAGAATAAAATATTTTTTGCCGCTAAGTCACCAAGGCACTAAGTATTATGCTTTGTGTCTTTGTGGCGATTTCTGTCAACCTTGTAATTTGAACACTGAACATAAAGAAGTGGTAATTGACCCGGCTTCGTTCAATAAGCGAACTTTGCCTTAATCATAATAGTAAAAGTATCAAACATCAAGCATCAGATAATCGTTTAATGTTCTAGGTTTTAAGACAAGAATTTAAATGCAGTTTATAACAACAATATAAAAAAGAGGGGGAAATGAAAATCAGGGAAAAATCATCATGGTTAATAATTCTATCTGATAAAATTAATATTGATAAAAATTTAAAATACTTTTGGATTATTTCAATTATTTTAATTGCGGTGACCTGCAAAAACGAAGATGAAGTTACTTCTCCCAAGAGATATTATTTTACTGTTAAAGGAGTTCTTTACGATTTTATGAGTGACGGCAGGGGCAGTCCCGGTATGTATTACGCTAAAGATGTTAAAGTAGTTCTCGGTAATGATTCAACCATAAGTGACTCTAAGGGTGAATTCATATTCAATAATATATTAGATGGTGAATACACATTTTCAATCTCATCCCCGATATATGAGCCCTATTCTAGAGTTATTCAGGTCCCTCCTTATACATATTTCAATATTATTCTTTATGGAAAAAAAGGAGATTACTTCCCGATCCGCGAAAATTTAGTCCAAAAGTTTAAGTACCATTCAACAACTATATCAGGAGGAGTTTACTGGTCTAAACATGGCGAGGCAGTTTGGAAAGTATTTTCTTCGAGAGTAGTTGCAGATACAACATTTTATAACGTGGAAGAAACGCTTATTTATTCAACAAGCAGTAATACGCCTGGATTTATCCCTACCGTGGAAACAGTATTCACAAAATTTGATATCAGTGAAAGCAAATCTCATGAAATTCAGATTAGAGCATCATGTAATGGCGGCAATATTGCACCTTGTTTTCTAAACGGGGCAAAGTTCAACAGGTTCAATGATATGCGCAGGGGTAATATTATTGAAGTTTATAACATAGCCGAAGGATCAATATCTCTAAAGAAAGATGTTGGTTTTTATATATTAAGCTCAGTCGGTTCCCGGCATTACGATTATTATGAGTTAATCGAATGAACTATTCAATGTATGATCGATATTTTACAAAATTACGTATCAGCGTTTGAGTCATGAAGTAGGCCCGATTGCAAAGCAGGAACGTATAGAATTTGTAGATTCGCTTCCCAAAACGAGAAGCGGTAAAATTATGAGAAGAGTTCTTAAAGCGAAAGCACTGGGCCAGGATCCGGGGAATATTTCGACACTGGAGGAATGAGTATTTAGAGGCGCCTAATGCGTAACGAGTGACAAGTGACGCGTAACAAGAGCAAAGTATCTAGTATCCAGTATCTAGTATCCAGTATCCAGAATCTAGCATCCATTCCGCCTGCGGCGGGCAAGCATCATAGAATGGTTCAATGTGCGATGTTCAATGCTCAAGGTTTTAGACAGCCACAATAGAATTTATTGAGCTTGAAAATTATCTTATATAGACATTACCAATTTAAGGTAACGGAAAACCGCAATTAGTTTGAGTTCTGGATATCGGCAATTTATAAAGATAGCAATGGGAATATTAACCGATCTTATCGGCAGAGGGGAAAATGGTAAAAAAGAGGATGTCGATTTTCTGATGGGTCAACTTACATCAGATTCCTCGATTGCTATGACCCGCTTTGTTGACTATGCTCTCAGCTTTGTTAGAAATCCGGAGGGAGTTGAGCGGATGGAATATTATCTCTTCAACGGAACACTGATGCAGCGTAATTATTGCACTCTCTATTTTAATAGAAAGGGGGATTGGGAAACGGTGAGACGTGCATTTAAGCGCGGCCTGATTGATGAAATACAGGCATTCTCAAGATGATAATAATTTTAAATTCAATGACACATTATTAGCCGCTACTTTTATTGTATGTGTGTATATTCTGATCGCATTAAATTCATTTAGATAACAAATGAAATATCTTTTTCTCGCCCTGATCTGCGCCGATTTCTTGTCGCTACATTGCTCGGGGAGAATAACCTTATCCTGGTATACGAGGATGCCTGCCGGCAATATCATCGGGAGGTTCCTATGCTGATCCCGTTCATAAAAAAGATAATATAAATCAACAACTCATAAAGAACATATTCACAGTTATAATCGTCCAACAAGAAAGAAAATCTTCAAAAATATGTTCGATTTTTCAGTTGTAAAATTGTGGAAGATTGATTCGAAATAAATTGGGAGATGAATAATTGAAAGCAGTCATCTGTACAAAATACGGTTCGCCTGAAGTTCTTGAGATTCATGAAATTGAAAAACCCGCTCCCAGACCTGATGAATTACTTATAAAAATATTCGCAACAACGGTTCACATCGGTGATACAAAGATCCGCCGCCTTGCACCGGGATTGGGACCGGTTGCTGATTTTTTCTTCAAACCATTGATGAGAATCATTCTCGGTTTCCGGGGACCGAGAAAAAAAATTCTTGGTATGGAACTCTCCGGCGAAATTGAAAAGATAGGGGAAAATGTAACACGGTTTAAAGTCGGCGATTCCGTTTTCGCGTCTACCGAATTCCAGCTCGGAGCTTATGCTCAGTTCCGCTGTTTTGCGGAAAATGGGGTGGTTGCACTAAAACCTAAAAATATGACTCACGAAGAGGCCGCACCCGTTTCCAACGGAGGAATTACAGCACTGATCCATTTAAGAAAGGCGGATATAAAGAAAGAGGAGAAAGTATTGATTTACGGCGCATCCGGCAGCGTTGGGACTTATGCTATCCAGATTGCAAAATATTATGGCGCGGAAGTGACAGCTGTGTGCAGCTCTCAAAATCTTGAACTGGTGAAATCTATAGGAGCCGATAAGGTTATCGATTACACAAAATTAGATTTCACGGGTAACGGGGAGACTTATGATGTTATTTACGATGCAGTCGGAAAGATCGAAAAATCAAAACGGAAAAAATCTCTCTCTAAATTGGGGCGTTACTTAAACGTACTTAATCCATCCGGCAATATAAAACTAAAAGCGGAAGACCTCCTCTTTCTGAAAGAACTGTGCGAGGCGGGAAAACTGAAAACCGTGATAGACCGAGTCTATCCTCTTGAAGAAATTATTGAAGCCCACGCATATGTTGACAAAGGGCATAAAAAAGGAAATGTGGTGATAACCGTTGAGCATGGCAGTTAAACTTGATAAAGTCACAATCACAAGGAAATATGAAAACAAGTAAAAACGACACAAAGAGAGTCTTCTTAAAAAAGGGCGCATGCTCTCACACTTTCTTCTACATTTTAAATCGCGAGTTTGGCCATCTGAAAGATGATGCAGAGAAAGCTTCGGATCCTCTTTCCGGAGGATTAGATCAGGAGGGGTATCAATGCGGGATGTTATGGGGAGCTGCTTTAGGCGCAGGAGCAGAAGCGTTTCGCAAATATGAAGACAGTTCGCTTGCAACAGCGCAAGCTGTAACGGCAACTCAATCTATTCTTGAATCATTCATTCGGAGAACGGGGAGTGCAAACTGTGCAGTTATAACCGACTGCGATTTCAACAGCAAATTCGGGTTGGCAAAATATCTCCTCAGCGGAAAACCGATTAAATGTTTCATGCTTGCAGATAAATGGGCGCCGGAAGCGATTGAATCATCAAAGAAAGGCCTATCCAAAGCACTCCCTGAACTTTCTGATACTCCGGTAAGCTGCGCTTCTGAAGTTGTAAAGAAAATGGGAGGCAATTTGGAGGAATCGGTAATGGTTGCGGGATTCGCCGGCGGTATGGGGCTCAGCGGAAATGCATGCGGCGCGCTGGCAGCAGCGATATGGATGATAACACTCAGAAAAGTTAAAGATGATAATTATAAATTTGTGATGAACGATCCGGAGACTCAGAAGCTGAAAGAACTATTTCTGGAGGAAACAGATTATAAAATGGAATGCAGAAAGATCTGCGGACGCGAATTTAAAACAATCGGCGAGCATACGGAATTTATCAATCAGGGCGGCTGCGGCAGATTGATAGATCTGCTCGGCAAAATGTAATGTCTGAAGATCTCGCTCGAAAAAATTGATTCTCCTCATCAGTAAAACACAGAAAATAATCGTAAGAGTTGAAATAAAGTGAGTTGAAGATTTTTTAAGAGATGCTCTTGTTCAAAATAAAAACAAATTCGGGGTGAATGAGTATTTCATTTTTTAAAGGGAGAGAATAATTCATGAATAGAAAAACTGAAAAAATTCTTTACTGGGCACCCAGAGTACTGGCTCTGCTTGTCGCAGGATTCTTTTCACTTTTCTCTTTCGATGTCTTTGGAGAAGGTTACACATTTTGGCAATCGCTTCTTGCATTCTCTATACATATTTCACCTGCGGCTATAATTTTTCTTTTCCTCCTGATAGCCTGGCGCCGTGAACTTATAGGTGCGCTCCTATTTTTATCTCTTGCGTTTCTCTATCTCTACTTCTCATGGAGCAGATTCCGGATCGGAGTATTATTAGCTGTAAATTTTCCCCTGCTTCTAACCAGCATTCTCTTTTTTATCAATTGGAAATTGAAACGAGGGGAATTAATCAATATTGGTAAGAAAATAGTGAATAGTAAATAGTAAATGGTGAATCGTGAATGGTCAATGAAAAAAAAGTAAGTTATACTCAAGATCATAGAGGGAAAAATGAAAAAAACGGATGAATTAATTATTGTTGAAGAAATATATAACGCACCTATTGGGGATTTATGGAATGCATTGACCGATATCAATCTTATGCGTCAATGGTATTTCAACAATATTCCTGATTTTAAACCGGTCGCTGGATTTGAAACCGAATTTCTTGTGAAAAGTGAGGAAAGAAATTTCAAACACCACTGGAAAGTTTTGGAGGCGGAGAAAAATAAAATTATTAAATACAGCTGGGACTTTGAAGGTTATAAAGGAAAATCAACTTCATCTTTTGAAATTAGTAGAACAGACCAAGGGACAAAGTTAAAAATAGTTGTCGAAGTGCTTGAAGATTATCCCGATGATATTCCCGAATTCAAAAGAGAGAGCTGTATTGCTGGATGGGAATATTTACTGAAAGAAAAACTAAAAGACTACTTCCAAAAAAAATAAACCCTAAAATCCCGCACTTTTAATTGATACATAACCCTGATTATGAATCGCAAAAAATAAATAATAAGAAGGGTCTTCATTGAAGACCCCTCCGAATAATTATTCCACGGAAGCCAGCGATAAATCCGGTCTCGGTCTTCCGTTAAAATGACGGAAGCTCCTGACTAATGAGATGAATTTCATGTACATCTCGTTAGCACCTGGTTCCTTCATTGTTTTATCATCAGTTTCTTTGTTATGAGTATAAAAATCTACATCATTTTTTGCCTCAGTAGTAAAAATAACGGTTGAACTGTTTTCCCCAAACTCAACAGACCATTGATTATAAGGTACCGGGATTTTTAACTTTTCGTTTAATTTTTTGTATTCTGCCAACAATGATTTTGCTTCTTCTTCTTTACCGGGGAGGAGTTCAAAGAAATCCCAATGAATGAATCCGGCATCTCCTTGTTTCAGGTAAGCATTTTCAGGTTTGTAAGAATCTTTTAGTTTCACGATGATCGAATTGTTATGATCTATTGTTCCGGCAAAGGCACTGAACAATTTGCCGAATTCTTGCTGATCAGTCCCTTTGATTTTCTCATCCCACAATTTAAATAACTCATCAACCTCTCCAAGTGAGGAGAAGCGGACTGTGTACATATAAGTATAATCATCTGTTTGGAAAGTATTCCAGGAAATGCCAACTTTATTTTTTTTGAAAAAATCGTTCAAGGCTTTCTGCGCATTCTCGTATTCCATTGCTTTGTAGGGGAATACAACATCCTGCATCACCAACAATCTAGTTGGTTTCTGAGTCTGCTGCGAATGCAGATTTATAAAGCCGAACAAAAGAAGTGAACAGATAAAAAAATATTTATGTTTTTGTTGCATTTTGTGCTCCTTTCAAATGATTTATTTAAAAGAGAAATGGAAACCGGATACAATGTACTATTAATCGGTAAAATTACCTAAGAAATATTTCAACTCTAAATAAAATGGATAGTAGCATATTATTTTAACTCTAAGGATTAGTCATAAATTTTTTGGAATTACGAGGTTGGATAAGCTGCAATAGATTTGCCAAGCCATTGAATTAATATGATGGATATATTTTTTAAAAAAAACGGGATAATTGAGAGACG
Source organism: Bacteroidota bacterium (assembly GCA_021812705.1). Lineage (GTDB taxonomy): Bacteria > Bacteroidota > Ignavibacteria > Ignavibacteriales > Melioribacteraceae > Fen-1258. The sequence continues at coordinate 8,705 of JAKAMT010000049.1, forward strand.
ATATAATATTCGCGCAATTAATTAGTTTATTGCTAATGGGGAGGAATTTTTCATCAAAGAAATTATGAAGGTCAAAAATACTTTTTATGTAATCCGAGGAAGAGGAATATTATTTCAGATCTTTGAGCGGATATTTTCTTTACGAGAATAATTGTTGAATTTATTCTATCTAGGATAATAATTGCTGCTCCATCATGAACTCAAAATCAATACGAATTGTTTTAAGAGTAATTGGAAATTAAATTCCAACTCCGGCTCCCGTGCATTTTAATTAATATTAATAGGTAAGGTGAATCATGATAAATAAAATATTTTCTCTTAATCCATTGAGTAGTGATTTAGCAGCTCTAATGCTTAGATTGATCTTCGGCGGATTATTTATCTATTACGGCTATTCAAAAATTGCCGCCTACGATCAGATACTTCCTTATTTTAAGGATGTTATCGGAATCGGCTCCAAGCTTTCTTTCAACCTGGTAATCTTTGCGGAATTTTTCTGCGGTTTTCTGGTTGCTGTTGGATTGCTGACAAGGATCAGCGTAATTCCTATCTTCATAACGATGGCAGTAGCTTTTTTTATCGCTCATGCAAATGACACTTTTCAGGTAAAGAATCTGGCTTTCGATTATCTTCTCCTCTCTATTGTCGTGTTCGTTACAGGTAGCGGAAAATATTCATTGGACCGGCTGATTTTTAAAAAAAAATCGGGGAGAAGTGAATTAGCGGGGCACTGATCTCTCTCCGTTTTCTGAATATCCAATAGATAAAATCAGCTGAGAGCTTTCAAAACAGGAACAGATCAGTTTCGATAAACACCGGTGTCAAATTGCGTTGCCCGTCTAAATTTGTTAAATCTTGTTAAAATAATTACCTATTCATTTTTGGCTGGATATTCTCACATTTGTTCTTATCTTCATACTCGAAAAATTTAAGTCTCGATTTTATCCACCTTATAAATAATTGATGAGAAAGGCAGTCAGTCAAAAACTTATACCCTTAATAATACTTTTCACAGGTCTTATTACATTCCACGATTCCGCTGCCCAGGATTTTGGAACTCTGCGGGGATTGGTAGTGGATTCAACTACATCCGAAGCCCTCTCATTCTCATCTGCTTATATTAAAGAATTAGGTATTGGCGCAAATACTGATATGCGCGGCTACTTTTTAATCACATCAGTCCCGGCTAATAAAAATTTTACGCTGATTGTATCTTATGTCGGATACAGATCCAAGACACTGACTGTAAAAGTGCAGACCGGTAAGATGAGTCATTACACTATCAAGCTTTCTTCATCGGATATTCAGATGAAGACGATTGAAGCCACCGGCGAAAGAATTTCCGCCACAAGCGATTCTAAAATAAGTGTGGATAGGATTTCGGCTAGACAATTAGAGACCGCACCGAAGGGAATTGAGAGCGATATCTTCCGTACGATCAAATATCTCCCGGGCGTAACTGCTACAAGCGATATTTCTGCACGTTATTATGTGAGAGGCGGAACTAGCAATCAGAATCTGGTTCTCATAGACGGAATAACAATCTACAACCCATTTCATGCGCTGGGACTTTTCAGCGTTGTAGATCCGGATATTGTGAACAGCATAGAATTTTTTAAAGGCGGATTTGGCGCGCAATTCGGCGGAAGATTGTCATCTGTGATGAACATAGTGACAAAAGACGGTAACAAAAATAATTTTTCATCTAAGCTTTCAGCCAGCCTGTTAAGCGGAAAATTTTTAGTCGAAGGTCCGATGGGTAAAGGTTCCTTCATCGCTTCGGGAAGAAAAAGTCTCACAAATTCGATTACCAAAAAATTTCTTGAGGATGGGACTGTCCCGGTGGATTTCTACGACGCCTCATTCAAAGCGAATTACAGCGATCCGGATTTCCTATCGGGGGCTAAATTTTCTTTAAGCGGATTTGTAAGTTCCGACAATATAAAAAATACCGATCCGAGAGTGGAAGACTACAAATGGGATACAAGAGCGCTGGGATTCAAGTGGTTTCAGGCATCCGACGCGCCTTTATTTTTTGAACTCGGCATTTCCGTAAGCAGTTTCAACGGAAAGACAATCCCTAAATTTTCAGACAAAACTCCGTTAGAGAATAAGGTAACCGACCTCGGCTTGCAGATGGATTTTACGTACATGTTCGAGGAACGTGATGAATTAAATATCGGCTTTCATGTAAAACAGATTGCAACAAATCTGCTTTTTGTAAATGCGCAGGGCTCGGAAGTGAATACGGATTATTCAGGCGCAAATATTGTCCTCTACGGAAAATATAAATTAGCCCGTTTCGATTTTATGAAATTGGATGCAGGCGCGAGAATTAATCTTACATCTCTTTCAAGAAATCTGGGCAAAAAAAATATCGAACCGAGGGTTAACCTTCTTCTTGCACCATTTAAAAATTTTACCGTAAAAGGATCATACGGATTGTTCCAGCAGGAACTTACAACCATCGGCGATGAAAACGAAGTGATAAATATTTTTGAACCCTGGCTTGTAGTGCCCGACTATCTGCCTCCTACGACCGCATCTCATTATATTTTAGGATTCGATTACACTCCTTTTGTATCAACATTTATCGGACTGGAATTTTATTACAAGAAGACGAATAATCTTCCTGTGGTGAATCAGAATAAAATTTTAGTGACCGACAGAGATTTTACTACTGCGGAAGCCGAATCGTACGGAATGGAATCATCATTGAAAATTGCACTGGATCCTGTAACTTTTTCAACTTCATATACGCTTGCGTACGCTTATAAAATGCTCGGCGGATTGCTCTATTATCCGAAGTACGATATACGCCACAATTTTAATATTTCTTTGGAATTCGATCTCGGCTATGAATGGAATACTGGATTTGTTTGGACATTCAACACAGGCCTTCCGTTTACACAGATAGTAGGATTCTATGATAAATTTTATTTCGATAATTTTTTTGCCGGATGGCTTAATGCAGATCCGAGAAAACCGTACGGAATTCTCGGAATCCAAAATTTGAGCAGGCTCCCTTCATATCACAGACTCGATTTCACAATGTCTAAGAAATTCAGACTCAATCCATTTAACGTTGAGGTAAGCTTCAGCATTCTGAACCTATACAATAGGGAGAATATTTTTTATTATAAAAGAGAGACCGGAGAAAAAGTTAACATGCTGCCGTTTCTTCCTTCGGCAACTATTACTATTGCATTATGATTAAATATTTATTGACAAGAATTAGTTGACAAGGCAAGCCTTGGCGACGCAAGGTGAAATTAGTGCCGCTCCTCTGGAGCTTTGAAATGATGATCTTTTGTAAAGCTATAAATGTTTGACTCCTCCGGAGTCATGAAATATGAAGATCGTAAATGGTTAATAGAGGTGAATAAAATATTTCTATATGAACCCAGAAGGATGAAATATTAATAACAAAAATTAAATGATTGCAGGAATCCCGAAGGGATGAAATATTCGTAAAAAAATATAAATCACAGAGGCAAATCCCGGAAGGATGTCGCAATTAAAAGGAAATCGATAAAAAAACTTCGGAAACCTCAGCGGGGTGACACAAGATTTCGAATGGTGATGGTAGATGGATGATGTTAAATGATTTTAGGACTTTTGCTGCTCCTCCGGTGCTATATTTATTTGACTCCTCCGGAGTCATGAAATATGAAGCTCGTAAATGGTTAATAGAGGTGAAAAAATATTTTAATATGAATCACAAAGGGATGCAACATTAATAAAAAAAATAGAATGATAGCGGGAATCCCGGAGGGATGACACTATTATAGGATGTAGATTAAACTAGTGAAGAAAACCCCGGAGGGGTGAAACAACTATAAAAAGGTTCTGAATTTATATCAGAAAGAATATTTGATATTTTAAGCGGGATACGGGAAAGACGGTCAAAATGCATTCATCCCTTCAACCTGCTAAAATTATAATTTCATTATGAAAAAATATTTCGTGATAGCTTTTATATTTCTAACGGCTGCTTCTTGCAAAGAAAGCTTTGAACCTTTCGGCGAGCTGAAAAATAGATATACTCTTAACTGCGTTATTAAAGCAGACACTTCATTTCAGATTGCATCCCTTACGCGCACGTATTATAATGATAACTATAATCCATATTCTAACACCAGTGATGTCAACGTAAGCGGAGCCCTGATCCGTCTATGGAACGGCGACTCTCTTGTTGTCTTCAGAGATTCTATCTTTAACAAACCGCCTAATTCTAAGTATAACAATCCATATCATTTATACTATACTAATAAATTTAAGCTGGCTGGATCCGCTCTTAATTTAGAGGCTATATTGCCAGACGGAACACGGTTGACCGGATCGGCTACTATCCCTAATGATATTAAATTTGTTTTTACAGACGATGTTGTTCCGCCGCGGAATAAAACAAATCTGGAATTTATCTGGGAACGGGGTTCAGCAGATAACGCATATCTGACTCAACTCTCTATCTATTATTATAAGGCAGATGACCCCTTAAAAACTGTCAAAGTGGCTTATGTACCAGCGAATTATGTTTTTCAGAACGGCACATATTTCCCGATTCAGCCTAAACCGAACAACGCAAACAAATTAGTAGTTGATGTTGAGACGATAAGCCGGACAATGGAATTCATCTCTGCCGGAGATCCGAATAAAGCCAATTATGTAATTCTCGGTCCATTTTTGGAAGTCCTTTCGTTCGGTAAAAGTCTAAGTACGTATTTTAATTCCATTGCCAGAGCAAATGACGCCTACACTGTCAATCTAAACGAGGTCGATTATTCAAATATTAACAATGGATTGGGAGTGTTCGGTGTGTATCTGAAAAAATACTGGTCTATAGATTTCACTCACGCATATATAAGATCATTCGGATATACGCCGGGACTGGCGGATGTTGAACCACCACTTTAAAATATGAAGAAGAGAATAATCATATCATTTTTGGCTTTGCTAGCTGTTTCATGCGACAAAGAGGTATTTACCGGACTCGTTGAAAGCGGCGTGCCCGATTACGGTAAAATATTTGTTTCCACTAATCCGAAAGGTTACAAACTTTTTATCGATGATAAGTATATGGGCGTAATCTCTCCGGATACCATAAAACTGCTCACCGCCGGCATTCATAAATTGACATTGAAGCATGATGTATTCTCCGACTCCTCGCAGAGTCTTGTAGTTCAAAAAAACTCAGTTAATAATCTCGCTATAGACATGATGAAGAGCAGCAGATTTTTTGCGAAAGTGATCTGCTCAACAAATCCTCAAGGCGCAAAAATTTATCTTAATGATAGGCCAACCGGATTAACTACACCCGCAACTGTAACAAATGTCTATCCGGGTGAATTTGAAATCAAGTTTATTAAAAATCTTTTCCGCGACGACAGCCTGACGATGAAATTGAAAGGCGGACAGTATACGGAAGTCTACAGAATTTTAGAGGACACCAGCAGAACGGTCAGCTACAGAATGAACAACAGCGGAATTACAAGCAACATGGTGCGTAAAGTAATTGCTGATAAAAACAACAATAAGTGGATCGGAACTTTAGACAGAGGTCTCGTAAAGTTCGACGGAAAGAGATGGACTTCGTACGAGAATATATCTGCACTCACTTCGAAAAATATTACAGAACTTATGGTGGACAGGAGCGGAAAACTGTGGGTGGGAACGGGGAACGGACTCGCTGTATTCGATGGTGCATCCTGGATAAATTACAATGATAAATTACCTTCTCAGTTTGTAACTGCAATCGAAGAGGATATACTCGGAAACATTTGGATCGGAACATTAGGCGGATTGGTAAAATGCAGCAATAATATTTTTCAAACATTCACACCTTCAAATTCTGATGTTAACATTACGAATATCTCCGCCGTCTCATCTAACAAAAAAGGGGAGATATGGATAGGAACAAATCTTTATGGAATTTTTAAATATGACGGAAAGAATTGGACCCAGTATCCAGCAAAACTTATGGATTTACCCCGGACAAATGTTTCGGATATAGTGAAAGATCTGATCGTGGATAAAAATGAAAATCTTTGGTCTTATAACGCAGCCGATCCCGCTCTGCAGGTAGCCAGCGCGCTGTTAAAATTCGACGGCTCGAAGTGGTATGATTGGAGTCTTCCGATTCTGTTCTATCTGGATGTAAACTCATTTTATTCAGATGCCGATGGCAATATCTGGATGAGTGTGAACGGAGGATTGATTAAGTATAACGGCACAACCCCTTATGTTTATGATCCTGATACGAAAGGATTTTTCTCCAAACAGATTACATCTTTCTGCATCGATTCTAACGGCGACGGGTGGCTTTCCACACTGGGAGGAGGCGTTGCCCGTATGAAAAAAGGAACTTATTAGGTAATCATCCTATCACTTTAAACAGTGAATCAATCACCGTTCCGTCTACCCATTTAACGACCGCAACAATCTGATTTCTGTCCAGCTTCGGTTTTGTTGGAGCTCCTCCGCAAATTTCCAATACCTCCCTCTGGATCTCTTTTAAGGATTTTATTGGGAGAGAAGATTTTTTAAGCGCGTCAATGAGATCTTTCCGATTAGGATTTATGGCAATTCCTCTCTCGGTAATTATCACATCAACCAATTCTCCAGGTCCGCAGAGTGTGGTTACCTCATCCAGGATCACGGGTATCCGGTCGCGGAATGAGGGGAGTGCTATAATTGTACATTTTGAAAAAAGGCAGTTTTGCCACCCTCCTATTCCATGGAGCAGATAACCGTCTGAATGAGAAACTACATTTGCGTTGAAATTGAGGTCGACTTCCGTGGCTCCGAGAACCGCTGCATCAACAATAGATGCAAAATTACCTTTACCGTGGAAGTTGTAACTTGTGAAAGGAGTTGTATTTACGTGCTTTGGGTTATTCCGCATAGAGTTAACCCCATCCAGATCAAAAGTCTGCCCATCGAGTATATAATCGGTTAGTCCCTCCTGCAGCATTTCAACTAAATACTTTGTGCTCCCGCCCCTGATAAATCTCGCTTTGATTCCACTTTTTTTCATCCTTTCTTTAAGGAAAAGTGCGAATGCGAGATTTGTGCCGCCTGCTCCCGCCTGGAATGAAAATCCGTTCTTCATAATTCCGGAATCTTCCAGAAACTGGGCTACATATTCTGCTATCAGAAGTCGGTCGGGACTTTTTGTAACTTCAGTCGTTCCGCTTACGATCTTTGACGGATCTCCCAGTGAATCGATTTCTACGACATAGTCAACATTATTTCCCTGTATCTGCCACGGCACGCATGGGAATTGAACCAAATTATCTGTGACGATAATGACTTTATCGGCATATTCTGAGTCGGCCAGGGCAAATCCCAGTCCGCCGCAAGCAGATTTTCCATCTACGCCGTTCGCGTTTCCGAACGGATCAGCCGAAGGTGCGGCAATTACAGCAATATCGATATGAACTTCTCCATCCTGTATGGACTGATACCTTCCACCGTGGGAACGGAGAACTCCAATTCCTCGCATTTTTCCTTCCGAAGTGAATCTGCCTAAAGGTCCGTTCATGCTTCCTTCGATATGATGGATTGTACCGTCCTTCAGATATTTTATAAGATGTTCATGGCAGGGGAATGAAGCGCTGGGGAACCATCGTATATTTTTAATTCCCATTGAGCTGATTGTATCAAACAAAAAATTTGTCAATATATCCCCATTGCGTAGATGGTGGTGAGTCGAGATAGTCATTCCATCTTTTATTCCGGCACGTTTGAGCGCTTCTTTCAGGCCGGCCGTTACTTTATTGCCGTCTTTGGGAAAATCTGCGGATGATCTGATTGGAGGCCCGTATATTTTTCCTTCCGGTTTGTATTTATCAATTCCTTTAAACGGAATCTGAGTTTCGCCGTTGATCTCCGTCGGTACAATTCTTCCGGCGTAATTTTTAACTAACTTCATTTAAACCTCAAAAAAAGTAAACAGTAAATAGTGACGCGTAACGAGTAACAAGTGACAAGTACGCGTAACGAGTAACAAGTGACGCGTGACTAGTCGGTTCAAAATTATTTTAAATTTTTGTGCCAATTTTTTTTGAGCAGGTTATTCTGGATCGCCCGTTCGATAACATGTAATGCGCGTTTAACCACAGGCGCATCGATCATTTTGCTTCCCAGCGCAACAACGCCGCTTCCATTTTTCTTTGCTTCTTTGAATGCCGCGACTATCTTTTTGGCCTTTTCAATATCCGCTTCATCCGGAGCGAATGCCTCATGCACAATTTTAATCTGCCTGGGATGAATGCACCCTTTACCTTCAAAGCCGAGCGATTTGGCTTCCAGAACACTTTCGCGCAGCGCATTCATATCTTCCACATCAGCAAAAACCGAATCGATGGCCTGAACGCCGGCAGCTTTGGCAGCATTCACGACGGCAGATCTTGCGTAAAAACTTTCTGTTCCTTTATTTGTTTTTACAACTCCGATATCCGCAGTGTAGTCTTCAAGTCCTATTGCCAGCGCGCATACATTTTCTGAAGCCGAAGCTATCCGGTATGCGTTCTCAACTCCCAGTGCACTCTCAATAATCGGCATATAGAAAATATTTTCTTTTATTTTTTTCTCTGCGCAAATATTTTTTATCGCTTCATCCACTTCGAGAACTGTTTCTGCTGATTCGCATTTGGGAATTAAAATAAGGTGGACATTATGCGGGACAATGTATTTCAGATCTTCGAGTCCGAGCGGGATCTGATTAATTCGCACCATTCTTTCCGCCCCGTAAAAATCTACACTCCGCAGAGCGTTTCTTACCAGAAAACGTGCAGATTCTTTTTCCGACGGCGCCACGCTGTCTTCCAAATCAAGAATTATTCCGTCCGGTTTATGAAGTCCCGCATTGGGGTAGAATTTGGGTTCATTGCCGGGAAGGTAGAGCCGGCTTCTGCGAATTTTTTCTCTGGTTGTTTTGTACAGATTGTTCTTGTTCATCTTCGGAAGGAATTCTCTTTCATCGGCCGGATTAACTTTTTTGTATGCTGCCTCTAGGCGCGCAGCAATAGTAAACGGGAGCGCTCCGTAATCGTCCAGATGAATTTTTGCATTTTTGATCTCGAAGAATTCGCACATCAGAATAATAAGGTCGTTAATACTCTCGCCGTACATCGAATCTACTTTGCTTATCAGCGTTGACTGAATGCCACCCGAATTGGTCAATTCGATTTCAACGAAGCAGTCGGAGCGTACCCTATCTCCCTTTTTACCGGCGGATCCCTTTTTTACCTTTGACATTTTTCACCTTTTTAGATGAATCATTTTTATTTTTTTTAGAAAGCGTATTTTCAGTGAGTCTGTTCATGAATTTGCGCGCGCTCAATTTATCGCAGTCAAAAATAAGTTCTTTTATTTTCTTCTGTCCATTTTTGGAAAGAAAGGATAGAGAGAGCGAAGCGAATTTATTTTCAAGATCTTCCATAGTCATCGGTTCGCGGGGGTCGCCTTTCGGATATTCGAGATATTCTGAAAACTCATTACCATCCTTAGTTCTTATTAATACTTTTGAAGGCTGCTTTGCAGGGAACATATTCCCGAATTCCACAGACGCTTCACCTTTAATCTTTCCGATGATCTCCCAAATTCTGGGATCTTTCATTTTACTTTCCGAAAAAGATTCTTTTGTTACCTTTCTGTCAACAATTGCTGCCGCGATGCAGTAGGGGAGCGAATGATCCGCAGTTTCTCTTGATTCAGGCTTGTATTTGCTTATATCGAAAAGAATGTCGCACGCACGGGCAATTGTTGTTACGGTTACGGATTCTATCTTATCATATTTAATATCGTTATTGATGATAGTTTTTAGAGTTGCAGAAATATGCGTATGAGTAAGTGCTTCTGTGGGGAATGCCTTCATGCTGCATTCCAGAATTTTCCATGATTCACCCAGTCCTCCCAAAAGCGCATCAATGTCCCAAGACCATTCGGATTCTCCCTCGCGTCCGGTCATTGTAACCGGTTTATTAATTTCGTTTATAGAATCCCATCCGCCGAAGCATTCCATAAATCCTTCTTTCCCTTCAAATACTTTTTCGGTTCCGGTAAATCCGTTCTTTGCCATCAGCGCGGCAATAACGCCCGATTGAACGGCCATCGGATCGACTGTATTTTTCATCATCGTAAGTTTACCGGCAGTGGGGCATCCAATTGTAAAATTATGCGCGCCGCCTATTGCTATTGCGTTAACCATCTGGTCAACAGTGAGACCGAGAACTTTTCCGGCAACTATTGGAGATACCAATTGTGTGAGGGACGCATGATGCCATTTTCTTTCGCGCAGACCCGGTTTGGCGAATAGGCAGATTCTCTGTTCAAATTCATAAGCAAGAACAATTGCCGTTAAAACTGTTTTCATCGATGCGTTCGATAATTCACCGGCTGCAATGGCCGCCGGAATAAGATCGCTGGGGTGGGAAGGGTCTTCTTTCCAGTAGATGTCGTTGAAATCAAGAGAGCGGACCATAAGCGAATTTACTAGTGCCGCATTCACCGCAGGAATTTTTTCACCCGTGACAAACAAAGTGGCCTCCGGCTTGCCTCCCATACCCTTATATAATTTTTTTAATATTGCAACGTCTTTTGTTTTGGCAGCACCATGAGCGCAGCCGATTGAATCGTACAAATATCTTTTTGCTTCGTAAATTACTTCAGGAGGGATCTCTTCATATTTTAGATTAACCGCGAACTCTGATATTGTGCGCGAAATTGATTTCTGCATAAATGATATCCTTATTATCAAATTGTAAGAATTATGGAATTACAATCAATAAGGAATCTTATTTATTTTGCCAGTTGGTCTCGTAAATTTTTGGAAAGTTGAGAAAAGGGAAGAAGTTTTTTGAAGTATGTGATTTTTTCTTGAGCATCAGTTTTTAGCACTGAATTATTTTCATTTTAAATTTATTGTTTTGCCGGATGCGAAGCAATCTTAAACACGTAAAAAGTGAAAAGTAAAAGGAAAAAGTAACATGAAAAATTAAAGTTTCTTTTTCACCCAGTTCTCCAGCCCGCCGTCAACTATCAATTCCTGAGCTGCTTCACCAACAGGATCAATTGAATATTTCTTTTCAGGAGTAATTATCTGTGAATTTTTAAAATCAATATTTGCATTTATTCCCGATTTGACAAGATCGG
>JAKAMT010000203.1 GCA_021812705.1 Bacteroidota bacterium
GCGTAAAACACCCGCGGACCGGCAAGTATCAATCCGTTGTTGCATCCGAAAGTGGAGATCATAATCAGCACAGCCATTATTATTGCGGCAGGCTCTCCGAAGATCAGATTTGCCGCGGCCGTTCCCACACGATCCTCGGAAGCGAACTGAATTCCAAGACTCATAACATCCTTTCCGTCCGGAGATCCTACCAACGGAAGAACCAGCAGATAAGAAACATTTGCAAGAAAATAAAGTATTATAACAATCGATGTGCCGAACAAGAGGCTTAGAGGGACATTTCGTTCCGGATTTTTTATTTCACCGCTCGCGAATGTGATATTTTCCCATGCGACGCTTGAGAATAATGAACCGACCATGGAAACACCGATAGCTGCAATAATAGCAAAACCGGAAAGTGATTCAATGCTTATAACCTTTCCGTCGGCAACATGAGTCCATGTACCATGCCACATATTGGAGAAGTTGGCGCTAATCGCCTGCGCATTAGAGCCGACAAATATTCCAAGCAGTATAAGACCGAGCAGCGCGGCAGTTTTTGCGACTGTAAAAATATCCTGAACTATTTTGGCCTCACGGAGTCCGCGTATATTTATGTAAGTCAAAATAAGAATTGAAGCGATTGCAAGAAGCTGTCCGGCGTGAACATTTAATCCGAACAGATTGAAGAGTATATTCTTCGAGCTGAACCATGGGATAAGAAGCGCTGTGAATTTTGCGAAAGCCACAGCAACTGCGGCAATTGTTCCGGTATGAATGACCAGAAAGAGAGTCCATCCGTATAAAAATCCGATCAGCGGATTGTACGATTCTCTAAGATAAACATATTGGCCGCCGGCATGCGGAAGGAGCGATGCCAATTCACTGTAACTTAACGCGCCAACAATTGTGATGATACCGGTGACAAGCCAGACCAGAAGAAGGAGTCCGCTTGAGCCGACCGTACGGGATATATCCGCGCTTACAATAAATATTCCCGATCCAATCATTGAACCGATTACTATCATTGTTGAATCGAAAAGTGTGAGTTCGCGTTTAAATGTTGGAGCGGTTTCGTTCTGCATAATATCACCCGATTATTTAGAATTTAATTTAAGCGAACAATCTGAAAAGAGCCACAAAAAAATGCCCCGCTTTCGGCGGGGCATTTGGTCTTCTATGATTTTCTTTTACTCAAATTTATTTACTTCTACATACCAATCGCTCGATTTCTCAAGCGTCCGGTTCAGGCGCTGAATTAGTTTATGCGGATCTTCAAGCGTTCCTTCCTGAAGGAGAGCCGATTCAAAAAGCTGTTCTGTAACTTCGACAATAAAATCATCGTTCGCGTTTTTCTTGAACACTCTGATCAGGTTGCGTATAAGTTTATGATCCGGATTCACTTCGAATATTTTTTTCGGCTGAGCGAGATCCTTGTTTGTCATCCGGAGGATTTTCTGCATCGATGCTGATAAGCCTTCATCTTTGGACACGACGCACGATGCGCTGTCTACCAGACGAGCGGATTTTACAACATCTTCAACTCTATCGGCGAGAATTGTTTTCATTTTCGAGAGGAGACTGAAGAAATGTTTTTCATCATCCTTGTTCAGATCCTCCAGACCGCTTTTTTTCTCTTCAACATTTTTAAGTTCGCTCAATTTTTTTGAATCGGCGGACTCGGCCGATTTGAATTCGAATTCTTTGTAAGTGTGAAGACTCTGAACAACGAATTCATCGACCGGATCTGTCAGGTAGAGAACTTCGAGTCCCTTATTACTGAAAATTTCCATGTGCGGATCCGTCTTCAGTGAATCACGGTTCTGGCCCGTTATAAAATAGATCTCCTTCTGCCCTTCTTTCATTCTTGACGCATAATCCGCAAGGGAGATCAGTTCATCTTTGTCCGCGCATGCAGAAGAATTGAACCGGATCAATTCCAAAAATTTATCGCGGTTGGCAAAATCGCCGTAACCCAGTTTGAAAATTTTTCCGTGCTCTTTCCAGAAATCGTTGTAGGCGGCAGGATCATTTTTCGCCTTATCCGATAGGTATCCGAAAATTGTATTTGAAACGCTGGACGCGATTTTTGTAAAAACTATATTCTCCTGAAGAGTCTCTCTGGAAATATTCAGAGGAAGATCCTCCGAATCGACAACTCCTTTTACAAAGCTCAGATATTCAGGAAGAAGATCCTTGTTTTTATGCTGGATCAAAACGCGGCGCACATAAAGATCCAATCCGTAATTTTCCCTGTCGTGCCAGAAAAAGTCGTTGCTCTTCTTAGGAATAAAAACCAGAACGTTGAACTGAATGGGGGCATCCACGGATTTGTGGATAACGTCCATAGGCTCGTCGGAGTCGTAGCTGAGAAATTTATAAAATTCATCATACTGTTCTTTCTTGACTGAGCTTTTCGGTTCGCGCCATAAAGCGCTAACAGTATTTATTTTTTCATTCGTCAGATAGATCGGATATGAGATAAAATTCGAATGTTTCTTGATGACATTTTCCAGTCGCCATTTTTCTGCGAATTCGGAAGCATCGTCTTTCAGATATACTTCAATCCTTGTTCCGCGCGGGAATTTTTCATCGAGTTCTGCAATCTCGTATTCGCCGAGCCCGTCAGATTTCCATTCGACTCCGGTTTCCGTACTTAAGAATGATTTGGATTTTACGATAACTTCTTTTGCCACCATGAATACCGAATAGAATCCTACTCCGAATTTTCCGATCATATTTCCGGGATCGGCTTTAGTCTCTGCGAGCAGGCGTACAAACTCCTCGGTGCCGGATTTTGCGATTGTTCCGAGATTGGCAATAAGTTCATCTCGCGTCATTCCGATACCGGTATCGGTAACAGTGAGAAGTTTTTTCTTCTCATCAAATTCTATTCTTATTTCAAGCGGAAGATCTTTATCGGCTATTTCCGTTCCCCTGTTGGATTCGAAACGGATTTTGTCCAGTGCATCGGATGCATTGGAGATAAGCTCGCGAAGAAAAATTTCTCGGCTTGTGTAGAGGGAATGGACAAGAATGTCTAGAAGTTTTTTTACTTCTGCTTTGAATTCATATTTTTTTGCTGCATCGCTCATTTGTAGAAAACTCCTAAAATTATTCTGTTAATTTCGGTCACAAAAATAAAATGGCGCGGATAATTTTTCAATCACTTCACGACTTCAAAAAGTTTTTTAACCGCGGCCTTAACATTTTCATTTTCCAATTTATTTACTTTTCTGTCGTAGGTCATCACTCCGTTCACTTCCACTTCCACATCCGTCGTTTGAGTGTAAACCGCGGCAGACAAACCCTTTTTGATGAGCTCCGGAATTTTATCAATCAGAGAGATGAAGGCATTCTGCATTTCGCCGATATCTTTGTATGAACGGTATCCCCAGTTGTCTTTATCTTTCCATGTATGTCCTTCAAGGGGCAAGCCCAATCCGCCGAATTCGCCCAGCACGAGCGCGCGGCTGTCATTTTTATCCTGCGGCATGGAAGGTCCCGGATAATCATGCCTGTCCTGAATATTCCCGGCTGCCGGCATGTCCGTCCATCCGCTCGGTCCGTCCACCAGGCGGGTAGTATCATAATGGCCTATCCAATTGCAGACTTTGATTGTATTAGCCTGTCCCCATCCCTCGTTAAACGGCACCCATGTTATTATAGATGGAGAATTGAAATGTTCGTCGATAATTTCTTTCAGCTCGTTTTCGAATTGATATTCAGACTGCGCATTTCTGACATGATCGCCGTCGCCTGTGGAAGGAATATTCATATCACCGCTCGGCATATCCTGCCAGACTAAAATGCCGAGTTTGTCGCAATGATAATAGTAACGGGCGGGTTCGACTTTTACATGCTTGCGGATAAGATTGAATCCGAGTTCTTTAAGTTTAACAATATCATACTTGAGCGCTTCATCAGAGGGTGCGGTATAAAGTCCGTCGGGCCACCAGCCCTGATCGAGCGTTCCGAACTGAAATAAAAATTTATTGTTCAGAAGAATTCTTTCCGTCCCGTTCTCATCTTTTGCTATAGAAATTTTTCTCATTCCGAAATACGATTTCACTTCATCGATGACGCTGCCCGCGCGCAGGAGCGAAATCTTCAGATCGTAAAGAAATGGTGAATCCGGGGACCACAATTTCGGATTTTGAATTTTTACTGATAAGTTTTTTGCGCTCCTGAATTCACCGGATGAAATTTCTTTTCCGCCTTCAAATACTTTAATTTTTATTTCATCCCCATCTTTCCATCCATTTACAACGGCATCAATACAAAGGAGTGATTTTTCGATATCCGGCATCTGACGAAGGGATTCTATATGC
>JAKAMT010000204.1 GCA_021812705.1 Bacteroidota bacterium
ATTTTGACAAAGAGAGATTTAAAAAAGAGATGGGGTTAAGAAAAAATGTTTTTCTCTTTTTTGGATTCATACGCAGATACAAAGGGCTTCACAATGTCTTGAAAGCATTTAAGAAAATTTCCGATGAGCGGGAAGATGTTTCGCTTCTTGTAGTGGGAGAATCTTTCTGGAATACAATGGACTCGAATAAGATTTCCGTCAAAATTAAAAAGGGGCTTTTCGGCGCGGTAAAAAAACTTATACTCCGGCAGAAGGAGGACGAAAGCGATTACCGCCCGCTTGACCTGATTGACGAACTTAAATTAAAAGATAAGGTAGTAGTCGTCAACGATTACGTTCCGAATGAGGATGTTCATAAATATTTTCAGTCAGCCGACTGCAATGTTCTCTTTTATCTTACTGCAACCCCGTCCGGCGTGGAATCCATGGCTTATAATTTTTCGCTTCCGAGTATTGCCACAAAAGTCGGCCATTTTTCGGAGAGCATAATCGATGGCGAAACGGGCTATTTAGCAGAACCGGATAATATCGATTCTATGTATCTTGCGATGAAAAAATTCCTTGAGAACCCCGTTCCGAAGGAGAAGATAGCAGAAGCGGCTAAATATTTGAGCTGGAAAATTTATGCAAACGCGGTTTTGAATAGATGAATTTGCACACGCAGATGGAAATAATTTACTGTTGAATAAAAATGCATGGAGAATAAATGTCGAAACAGCAGAAGAAACAGGCAGAGCAGCAAAAAGTTAAGAGCGGAAACAATTTTTCATTCGGCGGTTTTATACCGGAAAAATATAAAACTCCGGCGCTGCTTTTATTAATTGTTCTCCTTATCCTTATCTTTTTTTCACCGGTTATGTTCGGCGATAAAACAACCCAATCGGGCGATCTTATGCAGGTAAAGAGCCTTCGCGAATATGCCAACAAAGACCGAGACGGCGTATCCCTGTGGAATCCCTATATTTTCTGCGGTGTTCCCGCGGTTGCCACGTCCATGTCTCTCCGCTGGTACGATATAACTGCGGTTGTGTATTCCTACGCCACAAAAATTTATTCCTTTTCTTTCAAAAATTATAACGCCATTTACAGTTTCAGTTTTGTCCTGCTGGCTTTTACCTCTTTCTTCTTCATGAGGCATTTCGGCGCGGGGCGGGGGATAAGTTTTCTTGTAGCCTCTGCGACGGTTTTTTCCACGGGAATTCTTCTCCTCTTTTACATCGGGCACATAACAAAACTCATGAGTCTTGCCCTTGTTCCTTTTATTCTTCTGATGCTTTTTAAATTCCAGAAAGAGATCAAGCTGCGCGATCTGTTTTTATTCGCACTTGGATTTCATCTTCTTGTTCTCAGCGCGCACGTTCAGATTGTTTTTTATTTAGGATTGACGGCGCTTATCTATTTCATCTACTTTTTTATACGCGCTTTCGCAACAAAAGACAAATTCCTGCAGAAGCAGCTTTTAAAATCATTTGGAATTATGGCGGCCACCGGCGCAATTGCTCTTCTGATGTCATACGACACCTATGCCCAGCTTTATGAATATAAACCGTATTCCACACGCGGAACAAAAAGTTTGACCGAGCTTCAGAATCCATCCGCTCCTTCTCAGAGCGATTCCTATGAATACGCAACAAGCTATTCTTTTTCTCCGGGCGAAGTGATGACTTTCCTTGTTCCGTCATATTACGGTTATGGAAACTCGACTTACAACGGCCCTCTTTCTCAGAATCAGGATACGATTGTTCCCACATATTTTGGTCCAATGACAAGCGTCGATGTTCCGATGTATATGGGAATAATAATTTTTGCGCTCGCGCTTTTTGCTCTTGCCGCAAGACGGAAAGAGCCGGCTGTTCAGTTTTTCGGAATTGTGTTTGTTGTCTTTCTGATTCTCTCTTTCGGCAAAAATTTTCCCGTGCTTTACAATTTATTCTATCATTATTTCCCGTCATTCAACAACTTCCGCGCACCTTCAATGATTCTTCACATGATTCAGCTTTTCATTCCGGTTCTTGCGGGATTGGGACTGATGGAAATATTTTCTTTAAAAGACGAGAAGAAAGTTTCATATGCAAAAATTTTACAATACGGTACAATAGTTTTTGCTTCTCTTTTTATTCTCTCAGTTATTTTGAGCGGACCGATTTCAAGCTGGTTCGGACAGAGAATTAAAGATCACGTTGCTTCTCTGGGACAATCGCCTCAGGCGCAGCAGCAGGGACAGATGTTCACAGCTCTTACAGACTACATTACATCAATGTTCACGGGAGATTTAACGGTTGCACTGGCACTTCTGGCTCTGGCAAGCGGATTAATTTACGGATACCTGACTAAAAAATTGAGCGGTCAGCTTCTGATTATTGGTATGGCCGTTCTGATTTTATTCGATCTGTTCAGGATAGGAAGCCGCGGCGCCACTTATGTTAACGCGGCCGAATTTGAGCAGCAGTTTGCAGAACCGAATTACATTTCGGTGATAAAACAGCAGAACGAAAAAGCCCCCTATCGCATATTAAACATGCAGCGCAACGCGATGGGAAGCATATATTATAACGCCAACTTCAATGTATATTTTCTGCAGGAAGATTTCAGCGGATACTCTTCGGTTAAACCGAGGAGCTATCAGGATATTATGGATGCGGTTGGACCCGCCAATTTTACCTTGTGGAGAATGCTCGGCGTTAAATATTTGGTGAGCGACAGACCTTTTCCGTTCCAGTATTTCACACAGATTTCCGTCTCTCCGGACTCAACTACATTTGTAAACAGAAACGATGGAGCACTGCCCCGAATATATTTTGTCGACAACGTCGAAGAAAAATCTTCAACGGATCTGATGGAGGCAATTAAAAGCAATTCATTCGACCCCCAAAAAACTGCCTACGTTGAAAAACTTGACTTTAAATTCGACAGAGGCGATTCTACAAATTCGGCTGAGATTGTTCAGTACAAAGATGAAAAAGTAACCGCGGAAGTGAACGCAGCCGGAGATAATTTTTTGTTCTTCGGTTCAACTTATCTTCCCGGCTGGAATGCATTTGTTGACGGAAGCGCGGTTCAAACTCATAAAACCAACCACGGTTTTATGGGCATTGTTGTGCCAAAAGGAAAACACAAAGTTGAATTTGTGTATGAGCCCAAATCTTTTGTAACGGGAAAATATCTGTCTCTTATTTTAAATCTGCTTCTCTTCGGCGGATTTGGTTTTGCGTATTTCATTTCCAGAAAAAAGAAATTAGCGGATAAATAGAGATGCTTTCGCGCCTGAAGAGCACGGTAAGAGATACGCTCATTTACAGTCTGAGCAACGTTGCGCCAAAGATTGTCGGCGTTGTGCTCCTCCCTCTCTACACGGCTAAATTGGCGTTAGGCGAATTCGGCAACTGGGATCTTTTAGATATTACAATTTCTATTCTCGCGGAGATTTTCATACTCGGGCAGGCAACATCGGTAATTTTATTAAACAACTCTCCCGAATATAAAGAGAAGAAAGAGTCCGCGCTCTTTACAATCTCATCGTTTATATTTTTTATCTGCGCGCTTTTAGTAATTGGGGCTCTGGGCGTTACATCTCTCTTCCCGGAAAAATTTTCTTCATCGCAAATAGGCGCTTCATATATCCGGCTGATTTCATATATCGTTCTCCTCCGCGTTATGAATAATATTTTTCTATCGAAAGTCCGCGCCGACGAGGAATCTGTTTTTTACACCGCTGTAAGCGTTTTAAAAATTCTGCTTATGACCGGGATTACGGTTTATTTTGTAGGTTATGTAGAAAAGGGAATCGAAGGAATACTTTACGCGACGGCAATCGCAGAATTCATTGGTTTAATAATTTTATCCTTAAAAGTTGTTCCGCAAATGCAGTTCCGATTCGATACGGAAGTTTTATCTGCCGCGCTTAAATTCGGCTTTCCGCTTTTATTTGCCTCAATAGGATTTTTACTTTTGAATCTGAGCGACCGTTACTTAATTAAATTTTTGCTCGGGTCATCCGCGCTTGCGCCGTACGGATTAGCCTATAGAATTGCGGGTATTTTGAACATGTTCTTCATTCTTCCATTCACGCTGGGATTAATGCCCGTGGCATATAAGTATTTCGGAAGCGAAGACGACAAAAGATTTTTTTCGAAGCTGATGACATATTCGTCATTCTTTTTTATTTGGGGATATATTTTTCTTTCTCTCTTCAGTAAAGAGATAGTGCAGATCTTTGCGGGGAGAGAAGGATATCAGAACGCGCATTTTTTAGTGCCGATGATTCTTCTTGCATACGTTTTCAGCGGCATGCGTTTGACTGCATCGCT
>JAKAMT010000205.1 GCA_021812705.1 Bacteroidota bacterium
GATCTTGATCTTACCGTGACTGTCGGATCCGGGGTTCAGTTGCTTATTAAGGATATGTCCGCAGAACTTATCTTCAGAAATTATGTGCGCCACATTGGTATCGGCGCGATCGCAATGGCCGGGTTTATTGGAATAATAAGATCATCTTCCGTTATCCGCTCGGCAATCTCTCTTGCGGTAAAAGAAATCTTAGGCGGAAAAAATGTAGAGAACAACGCACTCAGAACACAGCGCGATCTTTCAATGAAAATAATTGTCGTAGGAATAATTTTTACTGCAATCATAATCTTTCTCTTCTTCATGTTCGGAGTTGTATTTAATCTAGCCCATGCATTAGTCGGTCTTGCCATCGTGATGATAATGTCATTCCTCTTTACAACCGTCGCCGCAAATGCGATTGCAATAACCGGCAACAATCCGGTTTCCGGAATGACCCTTATGACTTTGGTTCTCTCTTCAATAATTCTGGTCTCGGTCGGATTATCCGGACCTACAGGAATGGTTTCATCATTGATCATAGGCGGAGTTGTCTGCACCGCACTCTCGGTGGCCGGATCATTCGTAACGGATTTAAAAATCGGCTACTGGCTCGGTTCCTCACCGTACAAACAGGAGAAATGGAAATTTGTTGGCGCCATAATTTCTGCCGCCACAGTCGTCTGGATCATCGCTCTGCTCGACAAGATTTACGGATTTGCCGGCGGAGGATTGGCTGCACCCCAGGCAAACGCAATGGCAGCAATAATTCAGCCGCTTATGTCCAATCAGCCGGCTCCCTGGATGCTCTATATCGCCGGCGCTTTCATTGCTCTTATTTTGGTGATGATTAAAGTTCCGGTCCTGGCATTCGCGCTTGGAATGTACCTGCCCCAGGAGATCAACACTCCTTTGCTGGTGGGCGGACTTATTGCTCATTATGTTTCAACCAGAAGCAAAGACGAGGCGCTGAATAACGCACGCCGTGAAAGAGGAACGCTTATAGCATCCGGATTTATTGCAGGCGGTGCACTGATGGGTGTGGTCAGCGTAATCATCCGTTCTACGGGCGCAAACTGGCTTATGACAGAATGGTTTGAATCGAATTCGGCGGAAGTGCTTTCATTTGTCATGTTCGCTCTTCTCTGTCTTTACACCATCTGGGATTCAATGAGAGCAAAAAAAGAATCCTGAGCTGAAATTTGAATTTTAATAGCGGCCCCCGTCTTACCGGGGGCTTTTATTTTTTGCCATTGAAAATTAAAATCATTTCCCACAATTTCGGTGCGATAATTTTTAAATATTGATTTACTAATTTCGAGGAGTATAAATGAAGCGGCACTTAAACTATTTATCAATCATTACGGTGTTAATTATGACTACTGGATCTTTATCAGCCCAGAACCTGGATCGGAAAGACGTTCCGGAAAAATTTAAATGGGATAATTCAATTTTATATAAAAACGCGGACGAGTGGCAGAAAGAGAGAACGGAACTCGAAAAAAAAATCGATCAGCTAAAATTACATCAGGGAAAAATGGGGGAATCGGCAGAGTCGTTCTATGCTACTCTTCGACTGTTTTTCGACATCTACAAAAATTTTTACAAGCTTTCAGATTATTCTTCTAGAGTTGCCGATGAGGATCTCCGCATAAGCGCGAACCAGTCCTTAAATCAGCAGGCTACAATCCTGGGCACAAAATTGGGAGAAGCCTCCTCTTTCATAAGCCCGGAGATCCTTAAAATCGAACCCGAGAAGATCAAAAAGTTTTTCGAAGAGAAAAAGGAGCTGAAGGAATTTAAATTTTATGTAAATGACATACTCCGCCTCCGCGAACACACCCTGAACGCCCGCGAAGAGGAGATGCTCGCCAGTGCCGGATTGATTACATCAACTCCGGGCGAAGTTTACGGAATATTCGACAACGCCGAAAAACCAAACGCAAAAATAAAATTATCCACCGGAGAAGAGATCGAACTGAGTTCATCGGCTTATACAAAATACAGAACAGTCCCCAACAGGAATGACAGGGAACTGGTAATGCGTTCTACTTTTGAGAATTATAAGAAATTCCAGAATACAATAGGCGCAAATCTGGCAGGCAAAGTGAGAGCTGATTATTTTTACGCGAAGAACAGAAAATATAATACTGTGCTCGAAGGTTCACTTAACGGAAATAAAATTCCCGTCTCGGTTTATGAAAATTTGCTGGATCAGATTCACAAAAATCTTCCCACTCTTCAGAGATTCCTAAAACTAAAAGCGAAAATGCTAGGCGTAGACCAGCTTCATTATTACGATCTTTACACGCCGCTTGTTAAGTCGGTCGACTTTAAATACTCCGTTGAAGAAGGACAGAATCTTCTGCTGGATGTGTTCAAACCGATGGGGACAGAATATGTGAATACAGTTAAAAAATCTTTCGATGAAAGATGGATCGACTATTCGGCCACGAACGGTAAAAGAAGCGGAGCATATTCTTCAGGAGCGCAGTATGATACACATCCTTATATTTTAATGAATTGGACGGATGATTATGAATCTGTTTCAACTTTGGCGCACGAGCTCGGCCACACCATGCACAGCTATTTTTCGAACAAACACCAGACATTTGTGGATGCTCAGTACGCCACCTTTGTTGCGGAAATTGCTTCCACAATAAATGAAACTCTGCTGAACGATTACATGGTTAAGAAAGTTAAAACCGATCAGGAAAAATTGTATCTGCTTGGAACATATCTTGACCTTCTGCGCACAACAATTTTCCGCCAGACTTCATTTGCGGAATTCGAGCTCGAACTCCACAAGCGAATTGAAAAAGGGGAGCCGCTTACGGGCGAAGAGATGAGCAAAATTTATTATGACATTGTGAAAAAATACTACGGCAATGATAACGGGGCATGCGTGGTGGACGATTATGTGGCTTATGAGTGGGCGTACATTCCGCATTTTGTGAATTACACTTATTATGTCTATCAGTACTCAACTTCTCTGATATTTGCCACAGCGTTCGCGGAAAAAATAATTAAAGACGGGCAGCCCGCCGTTGACAAATTTTACAATATTCTGAACGGCGGATCCTCAGACTACCCGATTGAACTGATTAAAAAAGCCGGAATTGACCCTCTAAGCTCAGAAGCGTTTGACCTGACAATGAAAAAAATGAATGATGTAATGGATCAAATGGAAAAAATATTAGGGATGAATAAATAAAAAGAGAAATGAAGAGGGCATCTTGCCCTCTTCATTTTTAATTGGTAAGATTTATTTTTCTTAAAGCCAAACCAACTGCGGTCTCAACCGAATACCTCTGATCAAGATACTCCTCTGCAAACCGTAAAAAATTTCTCCGGTACTTTCTTGGAATAAAAACTCCGTAAAATACCCGCGCTATTTCAAGAAGTTTGTTCATTGCATTTTCCTCTGAATTCTAATTCTATTATCGTAAAGTTTCCATAATTTTCGAGGGCTTATTAAAAAAAAAGGATACCGATGAATCTGCAGGAAGCAAGGGAACAGTTCCCCCATTTAAAAACAGACCAGGTCTATTTTAATCACGCCGCTATAGGACCATGGAGCAATTTAGCGGTTCAAAGAATAAATGAATATGTGCGCCAGAGGAGCGGAGAAAAAATTGAAAATTACCAGTCCGTTTTGAAGTGGAACAGCAGCGCAAAAGAAAAATTGGGCAGTCTAATAGGCGCTGAATCGGAAAGAATAGCATGGGTCGACAGCGTTTCCAACGGAATAAATATTTTGGCGCAGGGGATAGATTGGAAACAGGGAGACAGAATAATTCTGAACGATCTGGAATTCCCGTCAAACGTTTATCCGTTTTTGAATCTTAAAAAGTACGGAGTCGAAATTGATTTTGTTAAATCGGTAAACGGAACGGTGACGGTTGATGAAATTGAAAAACTTATTTCACCTAAAACGAAATTGATCTCTATCAGCCTGGTTCAATTTCTTTCAGGTTACAGGGCGGATGTGGATTCAATAGGACAGCTTTGCAGAAAACACGGGATTATTTTTTCTGTGGATGCGATTCAGGCGGCGGGAGTTGTGGAGATAGACGTAAAAAAATCCAATATCGATTTTCTTACGGGCGGAACGCAGAAGTGGCTCATGAGCAGTCAGGGACTCTCATATATTTATCTTACAGAAGAACTTCAAAAGAGAATCGATCAAAAAAATGTTGGATGGGCTTCGGTTGAAAATGCATGGGATCTTCTTAAATATGATCTAACGCTGAAAAAGGACGCATCCAGGTTTCAGAGCGGAACTGTAAACTGGTTCGGCGTTTCCGTTTTTGATGCGGTGCTTGATCTAT
>JAKAMT010000206.1 GCA_021812705.1 Bacteroidota bacterium
TCGTCGTAACAAAATATTTTGCCGGATAAATCGGAACAGAATCCACTTCTCTTATAACGTCTCCTGTTATAGAATCTATAATTGAGAGCCGTTCAATTTCATCGCCCCAGAATTCGATTCTAACCGCTTCCTCATATTGATATGCAGGAATAACTTCCACCACATCGCCGCGCGCTCTGAAAGTTCCGCGCGTAAATTCCGCGTCATTTCTTGTGAAATAAATGTCTATCAGGTTGCGCAGAAGCTTTTTTCTCTCAATGGACTGCCCCTTTTTAAGAAACATAATCTGGCGGGCATATTCTTCCGGCGCGCCTATTCCGTATATGCAGCTCACGCTTGCAACTATTATAACATCATTTCTTCCTTCTATTAAAGAAGTGGTGGCTTTAAGCCGCAGGCGGTCAATCTCTTCGTTAACGGAAAAATCTTTTTCAATAAATAGATCGCGTTTTACCACATAAGCTTCCGGCTGGTAATAATCATAATAGCTTATAAAGAATTCCACTGCGTTGTTCGGGAAGAAAGATTTAAATTCCGAGTAGAGCTGCGCCGCAAGGGTTTTGTTGTGAGAAATTATAAGGGTGGGACGGTTATATTCCTTTATGATGTTGCTCATAGTGTACGTTTTGCCGCTTCCCGTAACGCCGAGCAGAACCTGATGCTTATCGCCCCGGTCTAATCCGGCAAGCAGTTCGGAGATTGCTTTCGGCTGATCACCGGAAGGTTTATAATTTGAGACTAAATCGAACTTGTTCATTGATGCTGGCAGTAATTATTTATTCAAATATACTTTATTGGCAATATATAAACGGGGAAAGATTCCCGCAAAAGAGTTGAACATTCTTTCATTTCGAATAGAAAGATGGAATAAATATTTATAATTTTGCACAAATATTTATAAAAGCGAGGAATGAAATTGAAAAAAATTGTCGGATTCTTATTTTTGCTTTCTACCGCGGCATTTGCTTCTCAGCAGGTTCCTGATTCACTTAAAAATAAATGGACTCCTTCGTTTGTGGCTGGATTTGGAATAAATCAGATCGCGTTCAGCAACTGGGTAAAAGGCGGCGACAATTCAATTTCCTGGACGCTGCTTGGAGATTTTCATTACGATTATAACGGTGATTTATGGACTCTTAAGAATTCCATTAAAGTAACCTACGGAAGATCAAAAGTGGGTTTGGAATCATACCGCACAACGGACAATGATTTATATATCGAAAACGTTCTGGTTCATAATCTCGGCTGGGCAGTCAGTCCCTTTGTGTCTAATTCAATCCGCACACAGGTTGCAAGAGGTTTTGATTACAAACAAGATCCGGCTCCGGAGATTTCAAATTTATTCGACCCGGGCTATGTGACTCAAACAATAGGATTTACTTATGACAAGTATTCAAATATTATAACGCGTCTTGGTATAGGTATTCAGGAAACTTTTACCAACAAATTCCGGCAGTATACGGATCCTCAAAATTCAGTTAAAACTTTCAGACTGGAAACCGGTATTGAATCCGTTACAGATATAAATTACAAGATTGACGATAATATAATTTATACGGGAAAATTCAGATTCTTTACACAATTCAAAAGCCTGGACGTTTGGGATGTGCGCCTTGATAATATAATAGCAGCAAAGATCACCAAATATATATCCGTAAACTTTACCTATCTTGTCATTTATGAAAAAGTTCAGTCTCCTTATACACAGGTGAAGGAGGGATTACAAATCGGTATTGTTTACAATATTTTATAATCTGCTAACGGATCAATCGTGACAATAAAAGAAATTCAGGGTGAAATTGTAAAAGAGTTTGAACAATATACCGACTGGGACGAGCGCTACAAACACATTATAGATATAGGCAGAAAATTATCCGCGCTCGAGGAAAAGTATCATTCCGAAAAATATAAGCTTAGCGGCTGCCAGAGCCAGGTCTGGATCAACGCGAAACTTGAAGATGGAAAAATAATTTTCGAGGCGGACAGCGACGCCGCGATAGTAAAAGGATTGATTGCGCTTTTGATAAGAGTCTATTCTAATCAAACGCCCGACGAGATTCTTGCCAATCCGCCCGAGTTTGTAAAGAAAATCGGCATCGACAATCATCTCTCGCCTACTCGCAAGAACGGCCTCGGCGCAATGATGAAGCAGATCCAGATGTACGCTGTAGCGTTTAAATCGCTGAACACGAAAAACCGTGGAGTATAAATTAATTATTAACTCAACTCTCATTTTTTTTGCATCTTGGGGAATCATTACACATGGCGCCGTACGTAACATATTCATTAAAGGTTGACGGAACCGATTCAGTTGAATATTACAAGACAGTAAGGGCCCTTACAAACGAAGTGCTGCAAAGAGCAGATGAAAGGGTCGGCGCCGTTATAGATGATTATCTGGCTTACATAAAAAAATATAATTTAGAAGAAACAAGAGAGCGTGAAGAATATTTATTGGAGTTGCTTAGCTTCGGAATTCTTTGGAGAATTTATTCTCCCGTTGCTTTGTCTGTAAAAAACGCGCCGTTTGTCACACTTTCAAAGATGGGCGAATGGAGAAAAAAACATCAGCGGGTAAAACCGGCTATCGATATTGTGCGTGGCGTGTTAATCTCCCTCTTTCTTCTTAAAGGCGATACCGGCGATAAAACAATTCCACTTCCCACACTGGAAAAAATTGACCGGGTTTGTCTCTGGCTGGAATCAACCGGGGAATTCAGAGAGGAAGCTTTGCGCTATGTGCGGTGGCGCGCTTTCTGGGGAATGCTCGATCCTGAAAAACAATTTAAGATATTTTCTGCAATCGCCGACTTCAGAAGCTGGTTCGAAACGAGAGCGCGCGAAGTTCTGGGAATTTATACCCTCAATGTTGGCGGCTTTATCTCTGCTAACCGGAAAAAATATCTCTGGCGGGAAGACAGAATCTCATGCATGCGGACCGAAGTAGAATACCATCTTAACATGGTAGGCGCGGAATTGATGAACCGCGCATTTAAAAAAGAATTCGACGGGACTAAATCAACTTCGGTTCTTCTGCCGGGATGCATGCGGGCTAGAACAAAAGAGGATTGTGAGGCGCTAAGAGAAGATAAGGGATTAAAATGTATTGGATGCGAGCCCAAATGCCGGGTTAATCATTTGCGCCTTATCGGGGAGAAGAAAAATTTTGATGTTTATGTTATTCCCCACGCATCGGATCTTTCGCTCTGGGCAAGCAAAAACGAATCCGATAAAAGAGGAATTGTTGCATCGGCATGCGTTACGACTTTAGTGGAAGGGGGCTGGGAATTAAAAAGGTACGGCATTCCGGCACAGTGCGTCCTTTTGAACTTCAGCGGATGCAAGAAACACTGGCATCCGGACGGCGTTATGACTGAGTTGAACAAGAGCGAACTGGAAAGAATAATTTCCCGGAGCGCGAACTAAAATTTTCTCTGTTCTTTTTCTCCGGAAGAATGACCGTTCGGCTTAATTATTTTATAATAAATATTAAATCAATAGATCTGGAACAAATAATTATTAATATATAATTGACGGGAGCAAAATGAAAAATATTTTTTCGATTTTACTTATTGTACTTATGGCGTCCGGCTTGTCTGCCACCGATGGAAAAAAAATATCAAAACAGGACTCTGCAAACAAATTTAATTCCGTTACCGTTTATACTACGGCCGATAACTCGAATTTCAGATTAACTCTTACCGATAATCTTGAGTTCAAAAATTCCCGACAGCCGCTTGAGACGGAGATTTCCGTTTTCGTTAATCCCGATAAAAAATTTCAGTCGTTCATTGGAATAGGCGGGGCGGTTACCGATGCGTCGGCCGAAGTCTTCTCGAAATTATCGCCGGATCAGCAGGAAAAATTTCTAAACTCATATTACGATAAAGCGAGCGGCATAGGCTACTCTTTTATGCGAACAAATATCCACAGCTGCGACTTTAGCAGCTCTGAATATATTTATGTCGCCGATGGAGACAAGGAGCTAAAATCTTTCAGCATCGAACACGACAAACAATTTCGGATTCCGCTGATAAAAAAAGCATTTGAAAAAGCGAAAGGAGAAATTTTACTGTTTGCTTCTCCGTGGAGCCCGCCTGCTTTTATGAAAGACAACAAGAGCATGCTTAAAGGGGGAAAACTTCTGCCGGAATATTATCAGTCATGGGCAAATTATTTTGTTAAGTTCATCAACGCCTATAAAAAAGAGGGGATTAATATTTGGGGCGTCACGGTTCAGAACGAGCCGATGGCAA
>JAKAMT010000207.1 GCA_021812705.1 Bacteroidota bacterium
TATATTTCCGATGACTGGAATACAAAACCTCTTCGTTTTGCAAGAGATACTATCTTTTCAACAGTTTCATTCTGATTCTTTGCGATGGCACACCTCTGTTTTTTTGTGGCAAATATAAGAAAAGGAGTTTTCAGTTTGAAGACTTGATCCATAAGAAAGGAATTTTCAAACCAACTGCTTTCACACCGTATAAAATTTCACACTAAATGTTAACTGCCCTTGCGAACAGATATGCGAGAGCTGAAATCATTGCGGATAACGGAATTGTAAGTATCCATGCCCATATTATTTTACCGGCTACACCCCACTTAACATTTGCCAATCCTTTTATTGATCCCACCCCCATGATTGAGCCAGTAATAGTATGCGTTGTGCTTACGGGAACTCCCATCGCAGTTGAGAAGAAAAGAGTAGTTGCGCCTCCCAGCTCCGCACAGAAGCCGTCTACCGGGCGCAGCTTGGCAACTTTTTGTCCCATTGTTTTTACAATTCTCCATCCGCCGAACATCGTACCCAATGCAATTGCTGCATGACATGAGAGAACGACCCAGAGCGGGATGTAAAAAGAGTCTATTAATTTTGCGCTCAACAATAAACCGGAAATAATGCCCATTGTTTTTTGAGCGTCGTTGCCGCCGTGTCCCAGGCTGTATGCAGCGGCAGACATTAACTGCCCTTTTCTGAAAAGGTGATCTACTTTCTGGGGATGGCTTTTTCTGAAAAGCCGGTAAACCAAAACACCTATGGCAACGCCGAGAATCAATCCTAATATGGGTGAGATAAAAATGAAAAGAACTGTTTTTAAGATACCTGCAGCCATTAAGGAGCCTGTTCCGGCTTTCACCATTGCAGAACCGATCAGTCCTCCAATAAGCGCATGAGATGAGCTGGTTGGCAGACCAAAATACCAGGTAATTATATTCCAGGTGCAAGCGCCAATTAAAGTGCCGAAAATAATTTGAGTGTCAATAATTTTGATATCAACAATCCCCTTTCCTATAGTGCCCGCGACGTGAAGTCCGAATACTAAAAATGCGATGAAGTTAAAAAAGGCTGCCCATATAACCGCATATCTCGGTGATAAAACCTTTGTTGATACAATTGTGGCGACTGAATTCGCCGCATCGTGAAACCCGTTTAGAAAATCAAATGTTAATGCCAGAACGATCAAAAGAATAATAGTGATAGTCATGCCTATGCCTGTTTAACAATAATCGATTCGACAATTTTTGCAACGTCGTCGCACTGGTCTAAAACTTTTTCAGCCGTTTGGAAAATGTCTTTCCATTTCATGATATAAATTGCATCGTGGTTACCGCCAAAGAGTTCCTCTATCACTTCATTTCTCATCTGATCCCCTTCGTCTTCAATCAGATTGACTTCTGTGCAGTAGCGGAGAATTTTTTTTGTATCCTTCATATCGCGCAGATTATTCACCGCTTTTGCAAGAGCATTGACCGATCTGTTGATCAATTTAACTTCTTCCTTAAACTTCGGATTGATATCCGTGATCTTGTAAATTTTCATGTGAGTAGAAACTTTGAGGATCAGATCGATCACGCTGTCCAATTCGTGCGCGAGCTGATGGATATCTTCTCTGTCGATTGGCGTGATGAAAGTTTTATTTAATTTTTCAACGGTTTCAAAAACAATGCTGTCGGCGGCTTTTTCTATCGACTTAATTTTTTTTACATCTTCTTCGCCGAATCCTCCGTTACTCATCGATTCATGAAACTGATTGATGGCGTTTATGCAATGCGCGGCAAGATTATCGAACATATTAAAAAATTCATATTCCTTTGGCAGCAGGTTGAATCCCATTTCAAAATTCCTTAATTGTGTTATAAACCGGTCAATTCTTCCTGCTAAATTAAATAATTTCCAGTCCACGAGAGAAGGAATTTTATAATGATTTTCAACTATATACACCTGCAGATTTGGATTTATAAATAACTATCGCTTATTTTTAGATGGAATTTACGGGAAAATGAAATACTTCGTTTAAATTCCGGTCCGCGGC
Source organism: Bacteroidota bacterium (assembly GCA_021812705.1). Lineage (GTDB taxonomy): Bacteria > Bacteroidota > Ignavibacteria > Ignavibacteriales > Melioribacteraceae > Fen-1258. The sequence goes on from JAKAMT010000207.1 coordinate 2,021, forward strand.
ATTGTTTAATTAATGTTGTCAGAGGAAAATAGATATGCAAGAACATTTTAACAGAGAGATAGAAAATTTAAAAGCCAACCTGATTAAGATGGCTTCATTGGTCGACGAACAGGTGGAACGTGCCTACAATGCATTGGAAACTGGAAACATAGAATTATGCAAGGGAATCAAATCCAAAGACACCGAAGTGGACGCGTATGATAACCTTATTCTTACCGAATGCGAAAATATTTTGGCACTGTTTCAACCGGTTGCAAGCGACTTGAGATTTATAATGTCCACTTTGCTTATCAACAACCAGCTTGAGAGATGCGGTGATATTGCAGTGAATATTGCGCAGCGCGTGAAAAAAACCGGAGAATACCACGGACTTATAGAGGAATCCCAGATTCTTGAAATGGGAAAGTATGCCCGCCAGATGGTGAAAGACGCGATTGATTCTTTTGTGAACCAGAATATCGAAATTGCAGAGAAAGTTTTGAAGACCGAAGAGACGGTGGATAAACTGAATAAAAGCATTTTTAAATTCCTCATTTCAAAAATGCAGACTGATCCGAATTTAGTTGAACCGGGTTCTCATTTGATTGTTTTGACAAGACATGTTGAAAGATTAGCGGATCACGCAACCAACATTGCGGAAGATCTTATCTTTTATGTGAAAGCGGAGATTATAGCACACAAGAAAAAATTAGAGAAGCTGAACGATTCGAATTAATCGATGTAAATCATCCATACTTGCCGGAAATATATTCTTCGGTAAGCTTTTGAGAAGGGCGCGTAAAAATAGTTCTTGTATCATTGAATTCTATCATCTCGCCTAAGAGCATATAACCGGTATAATCAGAAACTCTTGATGCCTGCTGCATGTTGTGTGTAACGATAACAATCGTATAATTTTCTTTTAACTCAATCATCAATTCTTCAATCTTCATGGTAGCTATCGGATCGAGCGCCGAGCATGGTTCATCCATCAGAATCACCTCGGGCTTAATGGCAAGCAGACGCGCAATGACGAGCCGCTGCTGCTGATCCAGCGGAAGTTCGAGTGCTGAGTGATTTAATTTATCCTTCACCTGATCCCAGAGCCATGCGCCTTTCAAACTTTTTTCAACAACTTCTTCCAAAGTTTTTTTATTTCTTACGCCGGCGACTTTTAAACCGTAAACTACATTATCATAAATTGAAAGAGGAAAAGGATTGGGGCGTTGAAAAACCATTCCAACTCTGGTTCTCAGTTCAGTAACTTCCATACCGGAATTGTAGATATCCGTTCCGTCGAGAAGAACTTCTCCGGTTATCTTAACTCCGTGAATCAGGTCGTTCATTCTGTTCAGCGACCTAAGAAGAGTTGATTTGCCGCATCCCGAAGGACCTATTAATGCAGTTATAAGATTCTGCTGTACAGGCATATTGACCGATTTAATTGCCTGAAATCTTCCGTAAAAAAGATTCAGGTTGTTAATCTCGATTTTATTTTTTGATAGGATTTCGGTCATAATCATCAGCCAAATCTTCCGGTTATATAATCATTGGTTTCTTTTTTCAGGGGAGCGGTAAAAAGTTTTCCGGTTGCGCCCAACTCCACAAGTTCTCCCATCAGGAAAAACGCCGTGTTATCTGCGACTCTGGCAGCCTGCTTTGTGTTGTTGGTTACCAGAATAATCGTATAATTTTTTTTCAGTATTGTAAGTGCGTCTTCTATCTTGGCAGTTGATATAGGATCCAGTCCCGAACACGGTTCATCCAAAAGAATTACTTCCGGCTCCATTGCAAGCACTCTTGCAAGACAAAGCCGCTGCTGCTGTCCTCCGGAAAGACGCATTCCGGAAGTATGAAGCCTGTCCTTCACTTCGTCCCACAAGTACGAATCTGTCAAACTTTTTTCAACTAATTCATCCAGTCTGTTTTTCCAGCTCACTCCCGACAATCTCGGACCATAAACAACATTTTCATAAATACTCAGAGGGAGCGGAACGGGCATCGCGAAAACCATTCCGACTTTTTTTCTTAATTCAACCACATCATAATCGGGGTCGTATATATCTCTCTCATCCAGAAAGATTGTTCCTTCTTTAGTACCGCCGGATTCAAGATCATTCATGCGGTTCAGAGATCTCAGAAAAGTCGTTTTGCCGGAACCGGCCGGTCCAATAATTCCGAGTATCTGGTTTGCTTCGATTTCGAAATTGATCTGCTTTAAAACTTTTTC
>JAKAMT010000208.1 GCA_021812705.1 Bacteroidota bacterium
GGCATTTTCCATCAAAAGCATTGAGGGGAACGCCAAGTTATTAACCGCGTAATTATCTGCTTCACGCACCTGTTGAGCTGAATATAGCGGTATCATCTTAACCTCTTTAAGATTTTCTGATTTAAAAATAGCAAAGAAAAAGCTCACTTGGAACTTGATATGGATTAATTATTGAATCTGCGCGGGTAATTATTTGCATTACCATTCATATTTTGAAATAAATTATTTATTTTTGATTCGATATTTATCGAATCATATTATGGATATCGGACAGAGCGTAAATATTGTTAAATCTCTTTCAGACATTTCCCGGCTTAGAATTTTGAATTCACTTCTGGAAAAGCCGCGCTATGTGGAAGAACTGGCGCACAAAATTAATTTGGCTCCTTCCACGGTCTCTTTCCATCTGAGAAAACTGGAGAGTGCAGGATTGGTTGTACAGAAAAAGGAGCAGTATTATATTATCTACAGCGTCAACAATAAATTATTCAATTTAAATCTGCGGAATTTGATTCAGTTTGAAGATATGGAGAAGAATTCTGAAGAAGAAAGAATTGAGAAATACCGGACAAAAGTGATCCGGATTTTTTTTAGAAACGGAAAATTGATTAAACTCCCCGTACAGCACAAAAAAAGATTAATTATTCTATCTGTATATTCGGCAAAATTCAGACCGGGCAAGAAATATTCGGAAGAGAAAGTGAATGAACTGATCAAGGAATCTTATGAAGATTACTGCACAATAAGGCGTCTGCTAATCGAGGAGGGCTTTATGAAACGGGACAAACATTTTTATTGGCTTATTAATAAATAGAGAAAGACCTATGGAAGAGAACAAAAAAGAGCTGAAGAAAAAGTATAAAGAGACGTTACCGCCGATGGGCATTTATCAGATAAAAAATTTGATTAACGGAAAGATTTATGTATCAAGCGGCAAGAATCTGAACGGCAAATCGAACAGTTGGAAGTTTCAATTGAACTCAGGAACTCATTTTAACAGGGAGCTTCAATCGGATTTCAACAAATTCGGCGAAGATAATTTTATATTTGAAATTATAGACCATCTGGATCCAAAAGAGGATTTAAATTATGATTACACAGAGGATTTAAAAATTCTTGAGGAGATGTGGATAGAGAAATTAAAGCCGTTCGGAGACAGAGGATACAATAAAATTAAAACATCTTTGCAGTAATTCTATTTCCCGGCAGATCCAGATGAATTATTTCAGCACAGATAGAATTACATTCATCAGAGTATCAGGGAAAATTCCGAACACGAGCACAAGCAGCGCGGAGATTACGACCGCCGTCAGACTGAGTCCCGATACAGAAAGTTTATAATCTTCAATCGCTTCTTTGAAGTAGATGTAAACCACCACGCGTATATAGAAATAGACGCTGATAACGCTTGAGAGAACGCCCACAAGCGCAAGCCATGTTAGATTTGTCTGTATTGCGGACACAAAAACATAATACTTTCCGAAAAATCCTGCGAGCGGCGGAATTCCAGCCAATGCAAACATGAAGAGAGTCATGGAGGCAGCCAGGTACGGATTTTTATTATTCAATCCGGCGAAGGAATTTAATTCTGTCCTGGAATCATTCTCCCCTTCTACGATTGAGATCACGGTAAACGCGCCAATGTTCATGAAAGTATAAGCAGAGAGATAAAATATGATTCCTGCTGCACTGTAGCTGTTTCCCGCGGCCAAGCCGATTGCCATATATCCGGCATGCGAGATAGAAGAATATGCAAGCATGCGTTTCAAATTATTTTGAGAGATGGCCACAATGCTTCCCAGGAGCATTGAAAGAGTTGCAATCGCCGCAAAGTAAGGACTGAATATATTCACAGCATTGAAATTCAATATGGCGGAGAGTACGAGCAGAAGCACGCTGAACGCGCCGGCTTTGCCGGTTGTGGACATAAGCGAAGCGACAGTCGTAGCAGAGCCCTGATAAACATCCGGCACCCACATATGAAACGGAACGGCTGCGATCTTGAAGCTGAATCCGATCAAAAAGATCACCATTCCAAGTATGAAAATTATATTCGATGTATAAAGCGAAAAATTTTCTATAATGTTTTGAATACTTGTTGAGCCCGTAGCTCCGTAAATCAAAGATATTCCGTAAACGATGAACCCGGTTGCAAATGCGCCAAGCAGAAAATATTTCATTGAAGCTTCATTTGCAGAAAGTTTTTTGCGGTTGATGCCGGCAAGCAGATAAAAACAGATTGACATCAATTCCAATCCCATGAAAATCATCAATATATCTTTAGCTCCGGCCATTACCATCATTCCGAGCACTGAAGACTGAAGAAGTATATAGTATTCTCCGTAATATGTACCGTACTTTTTCAAATAATCCACTGAAGAGAGAACAACAAGCGCCGCGCCCAGATTAAAGAGGAAATTAAACAGCGCCGGTTTGCCGCCGACCTCTATCATCCCGCCAAAAAGCGTAAAATTCTGATTCATATTAATAACAGAATATACCGCGGCTGAAAGAAAGGCGGCGATGGAAAGCCAAGGCAGAATAAGTTCGCTCTTCTTTGAAGTCATTTCGATAACGACGGACATTATAATTCCGGCAGCGATGATTAATTGAGGCATCAATAACAGATATTCAAAATTATTTAGTGGCATATTATTCTAATTTGTAGAACCGATTATTTTTAAGATAATTTTATTTCACCAATCCTGAAGTGAATGATCCAATCTGCTGAAGAATCGACTGGGTTGAAGCTTCTGTCAATTTCAAAAATGTGCCCGGATATACTCCGATCCAAACAATGAAAATAAATATCGGAATCATCACAATCATTTCTCTCAAATTCATGTCGGTTAATTCATGTTTCAATTCGTCATTTGTGACCGGGCCGAACACAACACGCTGATACATCCACAGTAGATACACCGCCGCAAATATTACACCCGATGCTGCAAAAATTGTAAACCACCAGTTGTTAAGCACAGGCGATTTGAATGAGCCGATTAAAATCAGGAATTCTCCGATAAAACCGTTCAATCCAGGAAGACCTATTGAAGAGAGCATTGCAATCATTAGCACTGTTGAATAGAGAGGAACCAACTTTGCAATTCCGCCGTAGAATGCAATTTCACGTTTATGAGTCCTTTCATAAACGACTCCAACTAAAAGGAAGAGCGCGCCTGTGGAGAGTCCGTGGTTGATCATTTGGATCACTGCTCCCTGAACCGACTCAATTGTCATCGCAAAAATACCGAGCACAACAAATCCAAGGTGGGATACTGAAGAGTAAGCCACCAATTTTTTCATATCAGTCTGAACCATAGAAACGAGCGCGCCATATATAATGCCTATCACCGCAAGAACAGAGATTAGAGGTGCAAACTGTACGGCCGACTGAGGGAAAAGCGGAAGACAAAATCTTACCAATCCGTACGTTCCCATTTTAAGCAGCACGCCTGCAAGAATAACGGATCCCGCGGTAGGAGCTTCCACGTGGGCATCGGGCAGCCATGTATGCAATGGAAACAGAGGCACTTTAATGGCGAAGCTCAAAAAGAATGCGCCGAACATCCAGCTTTGAATCTGATGAGGAACTGCAGGTCCAACTTTATAAAGGTCCAATAGATTTGTTGAAAAATGTCCCAGCATGCTTGATGAATAAACAGCAAGCCAGATGATGGCTACAAGCATGAGCAAACTTCCGAACATAGTGAAGATAAAAAATTTGACGGCTGCATAAATCCTTCTCTCTCCTCCCCAAACGCCGATAATAAAATACATGGGTATCAGCATCGCTTCCCAGAAGATATAGAACAGGAACACATCGAGGGAAATAAAAACTCCGAGCATGCCGACTTCGAGGAAAAGCATGGAGAAGGTGAACATCTTTACGTTTTTCTCAATCGCCTTCCAGGTTGAAAGAAAAGTAAGGGGCGTTAAGAATGTAGTGAGGAGAACTAAAAGAAGAGAAATTCCATCCACTCCCACGTGATAGCTGATATTCAGGCTTTTAATCCAGAGGAACTGATTGATGAACTGGAATTGCGGGTCTTTCTGATTGAAGCCGAAATAAATAAACAGCGAAACAATAAACGCAAAGATAGAAACCGCGAATCCGAACCAGCGGATAAATTGTTTCTGCTCCTTTTTAATAAACAGAACCAGTATGCTTCCAACAATTGGAATCAGCAGCAGATAAGTAAGTAATAGA
>JAKAMT010000050.1:0-17664 GCA_021812705.1 Bacteroidota bacterium
ATAAGGATGAAACTCCGAAAGCAAACACATACGAAGCAATCGAGACAAACCGTTTGATCGGATTGGCTTCGGACAATCAGGGATTAAGAGTAAGCTGCGCTTTTAATCTTGGTGAAATGAAATCGGAAAAAGCAGTTCTGCCGTTAATGAAACTTTTGCGTGAAGGAGAAACCTTCGAGGAAAGAGTTATTGCAGCTTTATCATTGGTAAAGATTGGCAATGAACAGGGCGTTTATCTTGTAAGCAGACTTGCCAAATTCAGCGAATGCGAAAAGACACGCCGCATCTGCGAAAAATTTTATAACGGCTACCTTGTACAAAAATATATTGAAACCCATCCCGATGCATACCCCGAAGTGGCTTCAAAGTAACGGCAATCCGGTCAGGCAACTGACCGGATTTTTTTTACCATACAATATCTTTTCCCGTATCCGCTGAAAATAATTTTATCCCATTAAATTTAGACAGGATATTGAATCCGAGCCAGTCTTTCCCTTTTTCTTCACCGTGAATCAAAATAACTCGTGAGGGTTTTGTTTTCCGAACAATTGAGATCAGCTCTTCCCTCTTTGAGTGTGAGGGGAAATAAAATTTTCCGATTTCACACTCAATTTTTCTTGGAACGGAAAACAGGTTTAACTGCACAAGCTCCCCTTTTTTCGAATTGATGATTTTGTATCCGGGAGTATCCGGATCCATATAACCCACTCCGAATACAGCAAACGTATCCTGCCTCAGCCAGAAATCCAGAAGTTTATAAGAAGCTGTTCCCTCAAGCATCATTCCGCTCGAAGCCAGTACAATGCCGGGATGTTTCTTAAAATAATTAAAGTCATCAATCTCATAAATATTATTCTGAGGAATTTCTTTTAGAACCAGTTCCTTGTTTTTTCTTTTTATTATATATCTGTTTCTGTCGTATACATTTGAAATATCTTTGCCGATGCCGCCTGTATATAAATTAGTTTCGGTGAGGGTCCCTTTTTTCATCATAAGATGAAGCGAGGCAAGAAGTTCCTGTGTTTTGCCGAGCGAGAAAACAGGAACCAGTATAGACCCGCCTTTCTGCAGAATCAAATTCACAGCACGTGTAAATCTTTTAAGTTCGCTCTGCCAGGTACCAAGCAAGGAAGAGTCCGTTGCCGCATAAGTTGTTTCTGTAATCAGCGTATCGGTTTTAATTCCGGAAAGATCGGCGGAGGTCATTATAGTTTGAGAAGACAGATTGATATCACCGGTGTAAAATATTTTTTGATCTTCGAACTCAAGTCTGATTGCTGCGGATCCCAGAATATGCCCGGCATCCTTGAATACAATTTTAACGGGCTGTCTGGAGATGTGGCGCATTCCTTTCAGTTCAAGCAGCTCTTCATAATCGGCTGTGCGCATACTTCTTACCAGGAGTTCAATCTCCTCGTGAGTATAATTTCTAAGCGGATTCTCTTCATTTTGATTCTGCTTTAAAATATTGGCCGCGTTATGAAGAGTTAATTCGGCAATCTCTTTTGTTTGAGGAGTAGAATAGATAATTAAATGGGGAAATCTTTGAACCAGGAACGGAAGAGAACCGATATGATCCTGATGGGCATGGCTTATAAAAGCAAAATCGACGGGAAGGTCATTAAGAAGTTCAAAAGCGGGAAGAGAAGCTATTCCTTTTTTACGGGGATGAATTCCGCTGTCCAAAATTATTCCCGTGCCGGAGATATTCAGATAGAAGCAGCTCGCGCCGATATCATCTGCGCCGCCTAGCGGCAGAAAACGTATCATTTTTTATTTGTAATACTCGTATCCGTAAGCGGTATGATAGACTACTTTCTCATTATTGTCATAACGAAAGGTATCCGTTTGAAGCCCTTTCTGATTGTAATTGAACACCAGTCTTATCTGCCGTCTTCCGTCCAATAAGAACATTTTATGTTCAATCACATCATTTTTTTCATTGAACTGATATACTCTTTTTGATTCGGGATCTTTGAATTCCACAAGATTCCCTTTTTCGTCGTACACATAATTTTCAAAACTTTTCACCCCCCCTTCAATTTTTTCTTCTTTCACGAGTTTTCCGTTAAAGTCGTAAGTAGGAAGAAGAACTATTGCGGTATCACCTTTCTCATTCATAATGACTGTTTTTATCCTAACATTGTCCTTGTAACTTATAGTTTGCTGGTCATTTAGTCTTCCGTTTATGAAATTTTTAATTTCAACAGGGTTGCCGGCTTTATCATATTTAAGTTCTGTTTTCGATTCAGTCACTTTTCTTCCCGTAGTAAGAAGACTTCTTTCAATTTCGTAGCCGCGCGAATCGTATTTTGAAACCTGAACATTTTTTCTGCCGGTATTTTCTTCTCCTTCTGCCCTTACCGGACGGTTCTTCGCGTCATACTTGAATTTATACTGAGTTGTAACCAGTCCCGAAGAATTATATTCTGTCATCTCGGTTATCATTCCCTTATGGTTGAATTTTTCCGATGAAATCAGAATGCTTTTTGGTTCTGTTTGTCCGGGAATCTGGTCCGGTATATAATATTTATTCCGGATTTTCACTTTGAACTGTTTCATTTTCAGAAATTCTTTATCATCCTGCGTAACAAAATCGCTTTTCTTTTTTGCGGATGGATTCATGTTCTGTGCTGAAACTTTTACTGTACCAAAAATTAATACGGCAGTGAAGACCAGAAAGGCCGCGTTTATATTTAGAAAAAATTTTTTATTCAAGAAATACATTTTAAGTCTCCGGATTATCCTGTTGAAAATAAAAATCTATCTTTTTATTGATCAAGTTAAAAATCAAGTCTCTATTATTCTTTGACGTCTACAGAATGCCTTTCCCTGAAGAGCTGGCCTATTTCCGCGCCCACAATGAAGAGGCATGCAGAGTAGAAAACCCAAAGAAGTATTGCCAGAATGAGCACAAAAGCTCCGTATAAGGGGGACTCTGATAAAATATTTGTAAGGTAATATTTAAAAACATTGCGCGCGATTTCCCATAATGCAGTAGCCCAGAGCGCGCTTATTAACGCCACCTTCTTTCCCAGCTGTTCATACGGAATAAGATAGTAGAGGAGAAAAAACATACCGACCATAAGTATCCACGAAAGGATGTAAACACTCACATTCCATAACGGGCTGCTTGTCAAATGCTGAATGGAAGGATAATATTTTGTCACTTCATAAAATAATTTTACAGCCGGATACATGAATGTAGTCAGCGAGATCAAAAACACAACCAAAATAACCATGAGCGCATCCCGCAGCAGTCCGTACAAATATCCTTTCACAATCTTCACATGAAAGATCTGATTTAAAATTGTTCTGATGCTGCTGAAGATCCAGGTTGAAGTAAATAAAAGTCCCACAACGCCGACAATTCCCGCCAACGTTCTTGATTCTATGACTTCAGGAATTCTCGAAACTATCAGATGCTTCACATAATTAGCATATGCCGGGTATGGAATTGCCTGATCTATAAAATTGTTTATCTGAGTTTCAATTACAGACTGGTCAAAAACATTTCCCAGGATTGAAAATAAAAAAAGAATGAAGGGGATTAATCCGAGGAAAAGAGAAAACGAAATTCCCGCCGCGGCAAGGAAAAGATTGTTCTGGTCCATCCTTCTGAACAATCCGAATAGATAATAGCGGAAAAATTCTCTGATCTTTCTGTATGTGGAAATCGAAATTACAGAACCGATCTTTTTTAAGATTTTAAACCGTAACATTCATTCTCTTGTGAATTGCGGTATAGTAAAGATCATTAAGAAGGTGAAGAGGAAAATCGTACTGATCGTTCACATTCATGCTGTTTCCGCCCGTCATTCCGATCATCGAGAATGGTGTAAAGCTCTTTGATACAATCTCTTCGAATTTTTCTTTGTTCTCAAAATCCACAGAGACGATTATGCGGGACTGAGATTCCGAGAAGAATGAAAAATCTTCTCTGGTTTTAATCGGGATATGGACTTTTGAGCCGATCTGTTTTTCGGGATTAATAATAGAGCACTCAGCCAGGGCGCAAAGAATTCCGCCGTCGGATATATCATGTGCGGAATTGATAAGTCTGGAATCGATAAGTCCGAGCAGAAGTTTCTGAAGGTCGCGTTCCGTCTGAAGATCTATTCTGGGCGGTTCGCCGGTAACAAGATTGTGGACCACTTTCATGTATTCGCTTCCGCCCACTTCTTCGTAATCTTCGCCAAGGAGATAAATCAGATCCCCATCTTTTTTAAATTGGGCAGTGGTTACATTCTCCAGATTTTCGATGAGGCCTACCATTCCTATAACAGGGGTTGGATAAACCGCAGTGTCGGGCGACTCATTATAAAAACTGACATTGCCGCCGGTCACGGGGGTATCGAACATTCTGCATGCCTCTCCCATTCCCTCGATTGCTTTTTTAAATGTCCAGTACATTTCCGGTTTATAGGGATTGCCGAAGTTGAGGCAGTTTGTTATAGCTAGCGGAACAGCGCCGCTGCAGACAACATTGCGGGCGGCTTCTGCCACCGCAATTTTTGTTCCCTCTTTCGGATTCAGATAAACATATCTTCCGTTGCAGTCTGTCTTGGCTGCAAGCGCTTTGTTCGTATCTTTAATTAAAATTACGGCTGCATCCGAGCCGGGTCCTACAATTGTATTTGTTCTTACCATAGAATCGTACTGGTTATAGACCCATTTTTTTGAAGCGATGTTGGGAGAAGAAAAAATATTTTCGAACGCGTCTGCAATGTTCTCAGGTTCAGGAAGAGTTTTCGCATCGAACTTTCTTGTCTCTTCAAGATATTTCGGCTCTGAAGTTTCTCTTATATAAACCGGCGCGTTTCCGCCAAGCACTAATTCAACCGGAGCAATTTCTGCTTTTCGTTCTCCTTCATAATCTATAATGACTTTTTGGCTGTCCGTTACCGCGCCAATAATTTCACAGTGGAGATCCCATTTTTCAAAAATCTCCTTTACTTTTTCTTCGCGTCCTTTTTTAGCGACCACAAGCATTCTTTCCTGGCTTTCGGAAAGCATAATTTCGTAAGCGCTCATTCCTTCTTCGCGCAGAGGAACTTTATTAAGATCAATCAGCATTCCCGATTCGCCCTTCGCGCTCATCTCCGAAGTGGAGCAGGAAATTCCAGCCGCACCCATATCCTGAATTCCCACAACCAGATTCTGTTTTATAATTTCGAGTGTGGCTTCCAGCAGAAGTTTTTCCGTGAATGGATCTCCCACCTGTACAGATGGGCGTTTTGATTCCGATTTTTCGGAGATCTCTTCGGACGCGAATGTAGCACCGTGAATACCGTCTCTTCCGGTAGAAGAGCCCACTATCATCACCGGATTTCCCTCCCCTTTTGCGGTAGCAGAGACTACATATCTCGTATCGACAATTCCCACCGCCATAGCGTTGACCAAAGGATTTCCTTTGTATGAATCATCAAAATATATTTCACCGGCAACCGTAGGCACGCCAAAACAGTTTCCGTAATCTCCAATTCCCTTTACAACTCCTTCGAATAAATATCTGGTGCGCGGATCGTTCAGTGAACCGAAGCGGAGAGAGTTAAGGCAGGCAATCGGACGTGCGCCCATTGTAAAAATATCTCTAAGAATTCCCCCGACTCCAGTAGCAGCGCCCTGATACGGTTCAACTGCAGAGGGATGATTATGACTTTCGATTTTGAATGCCACAGCGAGACCGTTGCCAATATCCACCAATCCGGCATTCTCTTCACCGGCGCTCACCAGAAGTTTTCCGCCGCTGCGAGGCAAAGTTTTGAGAAGCGCAATCGAATTTTTATAACTGCAGTGCTCGCTCCACATAACTGAAAATATACCGAGTTCTGTGAATGATGGGACTCTTCCCAATTTTTCGCAAATCCAGCCGTATTCTTCTTCGGTAAGTCCGTGCTCTCTGGCAAGATCTAAATTTACATCCGGTTCTTTCATTTTTCGCTTAATTATTATCAAAATTATAAGGGCAATATAACAATTTTTCCTTTTTATCCTTCACGAATTGAAGCCGCTTGAAGGGAAAAAATCTGTTTCAAGATCGTTTTTCAGCCGTTGCCTATTCATTAATAAGGATTTGAATCAAAGTATGAACATTTCTATCTTTAATCCGTCTTAAACTGAAGAAAAAAGCGTATGGGCGCAAAAATGAATTCGATAAAGAACCAGAATTACTGGATAGCGGCAGCGGCTCTGTTCTCTCTTTTAATTATTCTTCTCTATCCAGTCAGCATCTTCAAACTAATGAAGATGGATATAACCCGCTCCGAAGCTATTGAACTTGCGCGCAATTATTTAACGGATGAAAAATTTGATCTTGCCGGATTTAAAAGCGAGGCGTTTCTAGACAACTCTCCGATAGAGAATAAATATATTTTACAGAAACTGGGCAGCTCCGGGTTCAAGGAGTATACAAAAAACCAGGACCGTTCCACCTTAAGCTGGGTGGTAATGTTTCATCAGGATCTGCCCAAGCAGATGGCGCAGACGACCTACTACGTGGACGTATCGAATGAGGGGAAAATTTTCGGGCGCATCCGCGAAATACCCGATACAGCAAGCATGCCTTCTCTTACCAAAGATGAAGCGGCACAATTAATGACCGGCTTTATTAACAAAATGATTGGATCAGAGTTCGGCGGATTTAATCTCGTTGAATCGAAAGAAGATTCTTACAAGAACAGAAAAGATTATTCATTCAGATGGGAAAAGACCGAACAGGATATTGATGCGAAACTTGTGATTCTTGGTAAAGTGCAGGGAAATATTGTAGGCCAGTATTCCTACTATTTCGAAGTGCCGCCGACGGAAAGGAATTACATCACTTCATCAGAAGCGATATACGGAACCGTCTCTGTTATATTTATAATTTTCCTGATATTAAATGCGTCATACTTATTTTTAAAAAAATACCATCAGGGAGAAATATGGATAAGTGTCGGCAGAACAATTTTTCTCCTCTTTTTTGTAATCTCGCTTATAAAAATTCTTAACGAGTGGCCTTCGGTAGGAAGGGGGGCTTCTTTCGGCAATTTATCTTTCACGTATGTGAGGATGATAATTCTTGTGGTGAACGGTTTGATAATTTATTTCTTTATGGCACTGCTTGTATTTGCCGCGTGGACTGTAGGAGAATCTTATGCAAGAAGTCTATGGCCCGCAAAATTAAAGGGTGCAGACGCTTTTATAAAGGGTCATCTCTTCACACTCGACACGGGCTTATCCATACTGAAAGGATTTGTAATCGGATTAGTATTAACTTTTTCTATCATTGCCGGCGGTTTAATTCTTAACAAACCGGGTAGTGCGTTATTTATCTCCCCTATTAACTATCAGAGCCTGTTTCATACTTCGTTTCCGGCAGTGAACGCAATTTTCGAAGGAGTATCAACTTCAATAATTTCTGCAATCGTTATCACATTCTTTATAGTTAATATTTCTTACCAGAGGTGGAAAAGGAAATGGATTTCAATAGCCCTTACAGGAGCAGTCACCACTCTGGGTTTCGCCATCTCCTCTACTCCCCCGTCACTAAATAATTTTGAGATAAATCTTATCTCATATTTTATTTTCGGCTGCTTCATGGCATACGTCTATTTCGAATTTGATTTGATGGTTTTAGGAAGCGCACTCTTCTTTTATACAATGATACCGCAGGCATTAATATTAAACGCAACCCACGGCTCCTTTTATTCATGGAATCTTCTTTTTGTCGTAATAGCAATTCTAAGCGGACCGGTGATATATGCCGTAAGCAGAATGCGCAAAGAAGATTTTGTTCTGGAGAATTACGGATTGCCGGAACATATCAAAAGAATTTCCGAACGTGAACGCTTGAAAAAAGAGCTGGAAATTGCCGCCAAGGTTCAATTGAGTCTCCTTCCGAAAGAGGAACCTAAGATTCCCGGTTACGAAATCACCGCGGTCAGCATACCGGCAATCGAAGCGGGCGGAGATTATTTCGATTTCGTAAAATTGAGTCATGATAAATTGGGAATAGCGATCGGCGATGTCTCCGGAAAAGGAATAGGCGCCGCAATTTATATGACGTTAACGAAAGGAATTCTGCAAGCTCATGCGGAAGAAGATGTCTCGCCGAAAAATGTCCTCGGAAAAGTCAACCGTCTTTTATACAAGACGATCGAGAAGAATACATTCGTCAGTATGTTCTACGCCATACTCGATACAAAAGAGCACTCAATACTCTATTCGCGCGCGGGGCACAATCCGGGCATTCTCTGCAGTCCAAGCAGCGGCGGCACAAAATTGCTTTTGAGCAAAGGTATGGCGCTTGGACTGGAAGAAGGGCATATATTTATCTCAACCTTATGCGAGGAAAAAATTTCTTTCGATAAAGGCGATGTGTTCGTTTTGTACACCGACGGATTTACGGAAGCAATGAACGAGCGCCATGAAGAATTTACAGAAGAAAGATTTGTAAAACTTATAGAATCAAATAAACATCTTGGCACTAAAGACCTGCTAAGCCTGATAATGAAGGAAGTCAAAAAGTTTGTGGATAATTATCCCCAGCATGACGATATGACTATTTTGATAATGAAAAGGTTAGAGTAAAATTTATTTTAGGTGATTTTGTTCTTGGGGCTCGACTTCGCTCGCCCTGACACACTTGGTACGAATCTGTTTGGGGCTCGACTTCGCTCGCCCTGACATTATTGGTGCAGAATGTAATAGCAAATTCGTTCAAAGTTCGATGTGCGAGGTACAAAGTTGAAACCTTGAACTTTGTACGTTGAACATTGAACCGCTCTCCATAGCTCCCGCCTCTCCAACAAGTTACGCGGCACTTGTCACACGTTACATTTAATCCACCAATCACGGCGAAGTTCGCTTTTTGAACGAAGCCGGGTTATCTCCCAAGTACACAGCCGCTCAGGGACTATATTTGCTAAATATCAAATACTCACTTGACTAAATATTGTAAATAATTTACGTTGCGAAAGAGATAACATCATTCACTGGGGAAACAATCCTGTTCATTCGTCCCGGAAATAGTACACTTAAATAGATTCACGCCTCTACATTTACTGTTAATAATAGAAATAGTTGGAAAGTTCTGAGCAGATTTAATGCAATTATTGCTATATCTGTCGGCGGGTCAATTAATAGTTGGACAGCTATGAAAAACTGAGTTAAATATTATGAATAGTAATGAGATAAGTCCATCAGAAAAATTATCTAGCAAAAATGTTCTTCCATATCTTTATTTACTTAGAATTGAATTTTGGGAAGTAAATGATTTCATAAATATTTTAAAAAATTATCAACCTTTTGTATTGGATGTTAGGGAATCGACTCCGGTTCAAAACGCATTAAATATAGCAGTTGTTGTTTCGTATGCTAGAAACTTTAAAAAAAGTTTGGGTTACAGCAGTTATAATTTAATTAACGACGAATTAATTAAATCTTTTTCTACAGAAGAAAGGAAGTTTCATCAAATTGTGATAGAGTGGCGAGACCAAGAGTATGCACATTCTGATGCACTACAAAATGATATCCAGATTGATGAAGATGGGGGATATAGTAGAAGAGTTGTTCGCCAATTGCTAGAAAAAGGTCAGCTGGATATGTTAAAAGTGATGGTGAATAAAATACGTGATGAAATAGAAACCATAATTCAAAATATTAAATAAATAATGGCTTCATATTCCGCGCCTCAAAAGCGACCGAGATGAAGATGCGGTCATATTGAGTCGCTTTGGGTTTGGCTTTTAAGAATTAGTTTGTTGTTCAAAGTTGATTTACTTCTTTAAACTGATTTATAAATAAAAGTTGCGCTAACAAAACTGGTATTGTTGTTCTTGGCGGCGTGTTAGGCGCAACGACGATTGGCAACCAAATAAAATTGGTCTATAATATGGCATTAAGTAATTACGAAGAAATAGTAGAAAATTATTCAAGCCCTACATTAGTTTTGGCTGGTCCGGGAGCTGGAAAGACGTATTTACTTTCCGACCGACTAATTAGGCTAATGAAAAAAGGTGTTGATGTTTCAAACATCACTGTAGTTACTTTTGGGAAAGATGCTAGCTTGAATATGAAAGATGAATTAACTGATCCCAAAGGTCATTGGCAATTAGACGGTCGCAACCTACCCAAAATATCTACCTTACATTCTTTAGCTTTTGAAATTGTTAATGAAAGTCCAAGAACAGTCGGCTTACGAAAAGATGGATTGACTGTACAACCGAATGAATCTATTAAAAATCTCATGTTTCGAGATGCCTGCTATATTTTAGACTATGAAAAGGATATTGCTAAAAATGCAATCAATTGCAAAACGAAAGGTGATTGTACTCCGAGTGACGAATATAAAGAATGTGATGTTTGTAAAAAATATTGGGAGATAATGTCAAAATGCGATAGAATTGACTTTGATGATCAGATATTATTTGCTTGCACTATTCTTGAAAAAAATGATGAAATATTAATCAAGTACCAAGAATTAGCAAAACATTTGTTAGTTGATGAGTATCAAGATATTAATGCAGCTCAACACCGCTTGATCAATTTACTTTCTAAAAAAAATAGAAATGGTTTATTTGTTGTTGGTGATGATGCTCAAAGTATTTATGGGTTCAGAGGGGCAAGCCCTGAATTTATTTTGAATTTTCATAATGACTTTCAAGATGCAAAGACTCCTCCACTACTCCATAGCAGACGGTGTCACGAATTAATACTAAGAAATGCAGAAAAAGTACTTACGAAATTTTATAAGGACTGGCTGGGTCCATTTGATTTAGAATTCCACCGTAAACCCGATGAAGCACCCATTATTCTTCAATTGCCAAGTGAAGTTACAGAAGCCATCAAAATAGCTCGAATCACAAAAGAATATCGTGTTTTAGGAATGACCGTTCTTATTCTTTCGCCCAAAAAGGAAATATTTCTTGAAATTTCCAAAGCTTTAAATAACTATGGAATTCCTCATTCTTGTCCAATTAGTCTGTTATCAAAGAACACACAAAATAGGTTAGATTCAATATCTAACATCCTTAATTGGATTAATAACAAAAAGGATAATTTTTTAACACGGCAAGTTATTGAGACTTTAATAAATGGAGGGATAGCAAAAATACCTGGTGCAAAAGATGGCAAATCATTGACTGAGAAAACAAAGGAAAAAAGAATTAAGGTTGAGAAAGAAATTGCTAGTCTATGGGAAAGTGTAAATAGAAAAGTGACATTATTTCAAGTTTTGCTGGATAATACAACTTTGAGTAAAGAATTAGACAAAGTAAAAAATATATTATCAGAGCTTATTGAAAAGTATGAGAATCCCAAAACAAATGAATCTGCTGAATTTCTAAAACAAGTAGCGCTAAGTTGTGGTGCATGGGTTACTCCAAAACCATTTTTTGATGACATCACACGAATAACGCAACTAATAAGTGACTCTGATAATGGCTCTGATGACTCTGTTCGATTAATGACAATGAGGAAAGCAAAAGGTTTAGAGGCTGATGTTGTTATAATTGCCGGACTTGAAAATGATTTAATTCCGAATCCTAGTTCTGATTTATCAGAAGAAGCAAGATTGTTTTATGTATCAATGACTAGGGCTAAGAAGAAATTATTTTTATTACATGCTTATCGTCGCCCAAGAAATATTTCTTACGGTCCAAATATGGAGAATAAAAAGAGAAGTATATTTTTAGATTCGCTTGGAATAAAAAGTCAATATGTAAAAATAAATACGTAAAACTTTGCCTAACAAGCAAATCAACCGGTCGCCGTTTTCAAAGCAACATTGTTCCTGTTCTTGGCATTTATGATAAAAGATAAATTGTTGTTCGGCTGTAGTGAAATAAACTAATTTGTTGTATCCGGCGCGTACAGTTTAAGTTACGCACCGTCTGCTAAAGTCTTGGCATTGTCTTATTAATCGGCGATCCTGTTCTGGGGTGCCGGTTAGTTGCAAGGCCGTCGTATTCTCAAAGAAACATTTTTGGAGAAAGAAAAGAATGAATCTTTTCAGTGCATTTAGCTTTGGAAGCCTTATTAAAACATTCCTACCCGGATTGGTTCTATTCTTTGTGCTGTTAGTATACATTGAACTGTTCGGATATTGGATTCACGGATATCTTGGAATATTCGTATCTCTATTCAAAAATCCGCTTCTTATTACATTTATCTCTATTCCGGCTTCTATTTTTTTAGGTGTCATATTAAACTCAATTGTTTTTTCCGGTCTTTCCGGTTACCTGCTTGAGAATAAGCACCAAAAAAATAATAAGTCGTTTTATGAGTTTCGTAAATATGTCATCTCTAAGACTAATGAAAAAATGTCGACATTTTTTGATCTATCCGAGGAGCAAAAAGAAATTTTCAAACAAACAGTTGATCCTCGATATTTCTTTCTTCACAAAGAATCTCTGACAAATCTAATGTATCTCCGGGAAAGCTATTGGTATTATCTGGAATTCCAATTAAACACATTAGTAGCAATAACATTCGGCATGCCTTCATTTGTAGCCGCATTAATTGTACTTAAGAGTAATTCAATTATAGAGTTGTATACGCTTCTGCTAGCAGCAATAATTTTGGTTGTCGTGTGGTACTTTTTTGCATTGCTATGCATGAGATCAGCCTTATTTAATTTAGATGCACATAGGAAAAAAGAATTAAGTCTGCTTCTCGGCACTATATTTTTTGAAATAGAAGGTGATGATATTAATAAGAAAATATAGTCCGTTGCTTGGGTTCGTATTCGCGGCTGGTTTTTCCATTTTTCCAATCGCCCACTGACAGCAAAGGTTATTGTTAACCGGACAAAATTATTAAATATGGAATTGTTCCGGATAAAGCTTTAGAGAAATCAGGTCCGCATAACAACTTGCGTAAATTCGGAGAGAGAAGATGTACTTTGGGGCAATGATTGAAGGTGTATTTTTTCAGCTTAATATTTTGACAGGATAATTCTTTAATGAGAATTATAAAAGGGAGTTAAAATTAATTATCAAACAAAATGGGAGGAAAAATGCCCGCATTAAAATCAAGCAGCTTCAGATTTATCTTTTTGATCATCACTCTTCTATATTCGGTTCAGCTCTTTGCGCAGGATAATCTTATGCGCATTCTCAAAGACGAACTGCAGAGAGAGATGAGCGAACTCAAAAAACAGGAGTCGCCCCCGTATTTTATAAGCATAATGGTGACGGATCAGAAAACTTACGGAGCCAGCGCATCGTTCGGAATTCTAAACGGAAGTTCAAAAGTTTCGCGAAGCTATCTTACCGTCTCTGTCCGCGTGGGAAGTTATTCCTTCGATAATACGCATGAACTGAGAGGAGATATTTTCAATCCTTATCAGTATGACAGAAGCGCCGTTGAAATTCCCACCGATTTTAGTGAAACCGCAATGCGCAACGCAGTGTGGAGAGAAATAAACAGAAAATACCGCCAGGCTGTGGAAGCATATGCAAAAGTTAAAGCTAATGTAGCCGTTAAAGTGAAAGAGGAAGATCTCTCGGCAGATTTTGCCGCATTAAATAAAATTGAGAATTACTATGAGAAGCCGCTCGATTTTGACGCTATAATCGGCAACACTATTGACTGGGAGAATAAAGTTAAAAAATACAGCAAACCGTTTTTGAACGAGAAGAATATTTATATCGCAAATTCTACACTCAATTTTAATCTTACAAGAAAATATTTTCTTACATCGGAAGGGACAAGTATCGTTCAAAATTTTACTTATACCCAGGGATTTGTGCAGAGCATGATCAAGTCGCCCGACGGGATGGAACTTCCTCTTTATAAAAGTTACTTCTCTTTTTTACCGCAAAATATGCCTGATGATAATGTTGTAGCCGCGGATGTGGAGAGGATGATCCAAAAACTCAGAGATTTGTATAATGCCCCTGTAGTTGAACCGTACACGGGACCCGTAATTCTTTCCGGAAGCGCCGCGGGAGTATTTTTTCATGAGATTTTCGGGCACAGAGTGGAAGGACATAGAATGAAAAAATCCGACGATGCCCAGACATTTAAAAAGAAAGTAAATGAAAAAGTGCTGCTTGAAGATCTGAATGTTGTTTTCGATCCTAATTTGAAAATTTATAATAACTATCAACTGAACGGATATTTTTTATTTGATGATGAAGGGGTAGCTTCAAAAAAAGTAACGGTTGTGGAATCGGGCATACTTAAAGATTTTCTTATGTCCAGAGCACCGGTCGAAAATTTCAAGTATTCAAACGGACACGGGCGAGCGATGCTGGGAATGAGCCCTGTTGCAAGACAATCCAACCTTATAGTCGAACCCAAAAAAACATCTACGGCCGATGAATTGAGAAAAAAATTAATCGACGAGTGCAAAAGACAGAACAAAGAATTCGGACTTATGATTGACGAAGTAGTGGGAGGATTTACTACCACCGGCAGATTTATGCCTAATTCTTTCAACGTAACTCCGACGCTTGTTTACAAAATATTTGTGGACGGGCGGCCGGATCAAATTGTAAGGGGAGTCGATCTTGTGGGAACTCCGCTCCTAATTTTTTCAAATATTACGAACGCGGGGAATGAATTTGGAGTTTTCAACGGCTACTGCGGCGCAGAGTCCGGCAGTGTTCCGGTTTCATGCGTCTCTCCTTCTCTGTTGGTTTCGCAGGTTGAAGTTCAAAAGAAAGTTAAGTCTCAGGAAAAACCGCCTCTCCTGCCGAGGCCGGATCTTGATAAAGCACAGTAACGGGAGATATTAAAATGAAAAAGATAAAATCAATTATATATGCACTATTATTATTCGCCTGCGCCAATCCATCTTTCGCTCAGGTTAAGCCGTCCGACGATGTAATTCTCAAAGCAATGAAAGACGAACTTGCAAGAAACATGATACAGCTTCGTGTGGAAAATCTTGCCGATCCTTTTTTTATAAGCTATACAATCAGAAACGGAAAAACTTTCGAAGTAAAGGCAAAATACGGCTCAATCATAATGGCTGATGAATTTCCGTTGAGGTCGTATAATTTAAGAGTAATGGTCGGGGGTTATCAAAGCAATGATGAGAATTTTTTCGATTTGAATTCCCTTTACTCTTCCTCCCCCGGCATTCAGGGATCTGGTATTCCTAAAGAAAATGATTATGACGCTCTAAGAAGAGCGCTTTGGCTCTCGACCGATAATATTTATAAGCGGGCTGCGGAACAATATGAAAGAAAAAAAGCGGCGATAAAACTGCAGTCGGTGTCTAAAGAAATTGCCGCTCTGCCAGATTTTACAAAAGCCGATCCGGTCAAATCATATACATACCTGCAGCCTTTCAATAATGATAGAAACAGATGGGAAAGTACTGCAAAGGAAATTTCGGCACTTTTCAAGAATGAGCCGGAAATTCATGATTCCGAAGTAAGAATCTATCTCTTTCAGGCGGATGAATATCAAACCAACAGCGAGGGGACTGAAATAATCAAGCCGCTTACGCTCGCGTCCGTTCAGATAAACGCTTTCACCCAGGCGGATGACGGGGAGGAATTATTTGATCATCATCTTGAATATGCTTTTCTGCCCGATGATCTTCCGTCAAAAAGCGAATTGATTGTAAAGACAAAAAATTTAATTGAGAAGCTGAAAAGACTGCGGACGGCGCCGGTGTTTGACGGTTCTTATTCCGGACCGGTCTTGTTTGAGAATGAAGCGGCTGCTGAATTAATTGCACAAAGATTTTTCAGAGATTATAACGGCCTGCTCGCCATAAGAAAACCGTTCGTTGCCGATCAGAACGCTCTCAGTTATGTGAATCAGAGATATGGCGAATCATTAGAAGGAAAGATTGATAAAAGAATTATAACGAAGGGAATTTCAATAAGCGCTCTCCCTCTTCTGAAAGATTACAACGGGAAAAAACTTATAGGCTTTAGTGAAATAGATCAAGAAGGAGTGAAGCCCCCGTCCAAAGTTCCTCTTGTAGATAACGGGATATTGAAAAATCTGTTGAGCAACAGGATTCCGACGTTGGCAGTTGCTAACTCGAACGGCCATTCCCGTCCAGTGGCCGGTTCGCAAAGCAGCGGAAGTTTGGGAGCGGGGGTTATCGATGTATCTGTGGAGAATGGATTAACCGACACCGAGCTGAAAAAAGAGTTGATCCAGGCGGCTAAGGATGAAGGATTAGAATATGGAATAATTGTCCGCAAAATAAAATCGATAATCACCGGATCGATTCCCGGTATGGACAGAATTATCTTCATGACGGGACAGAATCAGCAGAAAAAAAATCTTGAGAAAGCGGTTTACGTATACAAGCTGTTTGTTAAAGACGGGCACGAGGAACTAATCCGTTCAGTCGAGATAGATGATCCTTCCATCAGTTCGCTGAAACATATTCTCGGCGCTTCGAATAAACGGATGGCATATAATTGTCTTATGCCGGTCGCTATTCAATTTTCTCCTTATAATATCAACGGGATTCCTTCTTCGTTCATTACACCAACTGCAATTTTGTTTGAAGATCTGGAAGTGAGAAAAGAGAAAAGAAGCTATACGCCTAAACCGCCCTCTGTTAATTCCCCATTATTGAGCGCAAAATAAATTAGAGTATGAATGAAGACAGCCCGATTAACCTGAAATCACAAATTGTGATTTCAGGTTCGGGCTGTGCAATTAGAAAAAAGTAACGCCTAGAATTATCTGTTCACGGTTTGGGGCAGAGAATAAATTGTTCAACGTTCGATGCGCAAGGTTCAATACTGAATAATCGAAAATTATTTTTGAATATATAGCTGCTTCCTTTCTTCATAAACATTTCCATTGTCTATTGTGTTAGTTGAATGTTGTTAAGCTATTACTTAACATTGCGGCGGGTTAATCTAAATATGAGAATTGAATTTAATAGATTACCAATATCCGAAGAATATGGACAATCCTTATTTGATATCTATTATGTAACCGAGGAGGGCAGATCGGAGATGATGGAATTATTTATTTCACTTCCGCAAAATGTGAAAGACCTCGTCAAGGATCTAATCAGCAGGATGGCAACTGTAAAAAATTTCAAGTCACCTAAAATTAAATACAATCTTAAAAGCTATAATTTCGGTGAAATTAGGCCATTGCCGCATCGTTTCTTCTTTTTCCAGAAGTGCGGCTCAAATTATGTTTTTTTCGATTATATACTCAAAAAGAAAGATTCGGTTGACGATAAAATTTATAAAAAAATCGATGAGAAAAAACATTTATATGAGGAAGAATTTGAAAAGTACAAATCAACAAGTTGAAGAATTTTTCAACTCTCCTGCGACTACTAATCAGAAAGCGTGGGGACTGATTAACCATTTTTATCATTTGGTATTAACATATATGGAGAATAATGGAATTAAGCAGTCGGACCTTGCGGCCAGACTTGGCGTCTCGCGTTCGGCTGTTTCACAACTTTTCAAAAAGACTCCAAATATTTCTATAAAAAAAATGGTTGAAATTGCAGATGCCGTCGGAATTAATTTTACGATAGAATCGACTGAAGTTACATCTCGATCTGCACGCAGTCTCCCATCGACATCAAAAAGACGCTATTTAATGCCGCATGAAGCAAAAATTAAAATGAGAGTTTATGAACCAACGAAGAAATTGAAATCGGGTAAGCATTAGTTGAAAAATATATTCTTCAACAAAGTTGGAGTTTTGAATTACTTCGTGCCTTTGAGC
>JAKAMT010000050.1:17764-19286 GCA_021812705.1 Bacteroidota bacterium
ATGTGCGAGGTTCAAAGTTGAAACCTTGAACTTTGTACTTTGAACATTGAACCGCTTCTCAAAAATCTTTGCCACGAAGTCAAGAATACATTTTTCTTCCCTTTCCGCGTAACTTTTTTAACAAAATCTGCGTCTAAAATTCATATAAAAAAGAGAATATAATGACAAAACATCTACTGCTACTTATCCTAATTCCCGGATTTCTCTTAGCATCAGGGACGAATAAAGAAAAAATTCTAACTCTCAAAAAAACAGACAAGCCGATTATTATCGACGGAGCGATTGATGACGCCTGGAGCAAGGCAGATTCTGCAGGAGGATTTTTTCAGCTCTCGCCATATTACGCCAAAGCCCCATCAAGAAACAGTTATGCAAAAGTTTTAACGACTGAAACTTCTCTCTTCTGCCTCATTGTCTGTTTTGACGAAAGAAAAAACATTCAAAGCTACACAGGCAAATTAGATGACATGGGCGGGGATGTTTGTTCTATAATGCTCGACACTTTCGGAGATAAACAGACCGCTTACAAATTCGCGGTGAATGCGGCCGGAACTCGCGCAGACTGCCGGCTCTTGGATGACGCAAGAAACAGAGATTACAGCTGGGACGGAATCTGGTTCTCCGCTTCAAAAATATATGACTGGGGTTACGTCATCGAAATAGAGATTCCTTACAAATCAATTCAGTATAATGAAAATTTAACGTCGTGGGGACTGGATTTCGACAGGTGGCGTCCGCTGAATTCAGAAGATCTTTACTGGTGCGAATATGAACAGAACGAGGGGCAGAGAATTTCAAAATTCGGCCAGCTGAAATTTGACGAGTTCAGGCCGTCGATAAAAGGTTTAAACCTGGAATTCTATCCGGTCGTTTTTGGAAAGATTAATTATTTGGGCGACAATAAATACAAAGTTGACCCGAATGCGGGGATCGATATTTTCTACAATCCCTCGCCGCAATTAACATTTCAGGCTACTGCCAATCCCGACTTCGCGCAGATTGAGGCAGATCCGTATGAGTTCAACATTTCACGCTACGAAGTTTCATTTTCGGAACGCCGCCCATTCTTCGTTCAGGGCAGAGAAATTTTTATGCCTTCCGGCGCGCAGATGAATTCTGGATTCTATCAGCCGCTGGATCTTTTCTATTCAAGAAGGATCGGCAAAAAATTGGCGGATGGATCGGAGGTGCCAATAACTTTCGGAGCTAAAGCTTCCGGAAGATTTGACGAATGGGAATACGGCGGATTTGCCGCGCGCACTTCGGAAAAAGATTTCACAAATTTTAACGGAACAGCATCCACGGAACCCGCGGCGGTTTTTGTTTCGGGGAGAGTGAAGAAAAAAATTCTTGATAATTCATCACTGGGCGTTCTGTTTGTAGGAAAACAAACATCTAATGACACTTACGGTGTGCTCGATATCGACGGCGCATTCAGAGGATCGAACTGGCAGATACCCTATCAGATCTCGCGTTCAATAAAAAATAATCAGGGCGATTTTGCTTTTGCCGCCGGATTTAC
>JAKAMT010000209.1 GCA_021812705.1 Bacteroidota bacterium
GGAGCAATAGCTGCTAACATAGGCAGTTTTCTCGGACTGCCCGACCTTTTCAATACAGAGACTGCATTAAGCGCAATAGGGCGATTCGGCCTGATGGACGGTCAGGCTATCATTGCAAACAGCGGAATGTTTCCTCCCGAACCGTCGCCATGGGAAAAAATGTTTCTTGGATGGGAATCGCCGGTGACTGTAAATTCTTTGACAGATAAAAAAATCACTATCGCTAGCCGTACCACAGCATCTGCAGGAGATACAACTCTTGTAAAAATCCCCCTCAACTCAAGTGAATATTTCCTGCTCGAAAACCGGTCGCAGGATGCAAACAAAGACAAAGTTACAGTGACATATAAAAAAGGGGGCTCCTTTTATACAAAGATAATCGAAGCCGATACCACCGGATTATTCGAAGTTACTCCGGAAAAAATCCGCGGCGGAGTTCTGGTTGATGTGGACGAATTCGATGCCTCAGTGCCCGGTAATGGAATTGTGATCTGGCATATAGATGATAATATCATCAGCACAAAGATCTCTACCAATTCAATCAATAATGACGACAACCGCCGGGGCATTTATGTGGAAGAGGCGGACGGGATCTTTGATATCGGCAAAAAATTTGAATCTCTTCTGGGAATGACTATCGGTGAAGGGAGCAGAGAGGATTTCTGGTTTAAAGAGAATGACTCAAAATTGTTTAAAAACAGATTCAGCTACGACACCCAGCCTAATTCAAAAACGAACAACGGTTCCAACAGTCTTATAACAATATCAAATTTTGCTCCTCTCTCAAATAAAATGTCGGTGACTCTGAATTTTGGGAACGATAATGTTAAACCGGTATCCGTTACGAAGATTAATCCGGTCTCAGTTAAAAAATATTTAACTTCTTCCCTGATTAACGGATCCGGACAAATACTATTGACTGATGATCAAAAATCAACATTGTATGACATCAGCGGTTCAGTGAAAAACGTGATCCCGGTTTTCAGCTCTACTCTGCCTGCGACTTACGGAATTTATCAGATAGGTTCATATGACAATACGTTAAAATTGCGCGGAGCAACTCCGATCGATTATACTTTCAATACCGCAATCTGCGCTCCGATTGTTTTGGACAGACAGGATATTAATGCAAAAGTTTATGTTGCAACTGCGGATGGTAAAGTATTTGTAAACAGTAGCTTAGGCGATTTAGCTAACGGGATTGTAAGTTTTAAAGATGCAATTGCCAAGCAAAATGAACCGGTTAAGCAGATAAGCGCCGGCCCCGATTATGCCTCGGTTATAACTCAAAATTATTTTGCAGATTCCAAGGGTGCTTCAATTCATCTTCCTGATCCCTCGAGAAAATTAATCATTTGCTCCGATCCGTCAGGCAAACCACTTAACATTTTACTTACCGAGAAGAACAAATTTTATGTAATAAGCGACGGGAATATCAGATCAGCCTTTTCTGTCAATTCCCAGAATGATATCTTGGATTTTTCAGTCGCTGATCTGTTTGGCGACGGGCAGAACTATATTCTCTTATGCAACGGGAAAAATATTGAAGCATATAACACAAACGGCAATTTGGCCTCAAATTTTCCCGTCAAAATTTCCGGAGAAGATCTATTAACCGGTGTTCCGCTTGCATTCCAAACCGGCGCGGATAGAAAGACTCTCCTTGCAGCCTATTCAGATAACGGAACGGTCTATGCGTTTGATCCGGTGTCTAATAAAAAAGTGGATGGCTTTCCTATCTCTGCGGGCAATAAGTTTGCATTGAAACCGGTGCTCATGTATGAAGAACTTCCAACTATGGGTCCGGTTCCTACCTATAAACTTTATCTGGCCGGTGTTGATATCTCCAGCAATTTATATGTATGGAACATTACTTCGGTGCAGGGGAAAATTTTGTGGGGAAGCGCTTACGGGAACAGTTCTAACAATTCTTTTGCACAGACCCCGAACGCAGCAAATCAGGTGAAAGAATTTTTCCCGACCGATAAAGCCTACAACTGGCCTAATCCGGTCTACGGAAGTGAAACACGGATCCGTTATTATGTGAATGAAAATTCGAGCGTGAATATTAAAATATTCGATCTTGCCGGTGATCTGGTTGAGGAAATTAAAAACAGTGCTAACGGCGGAATGGACAACGAATCTGTGTGGAATGTGAGTAAAGTTCAGAGCGGAATATATTATGCGCGGATTGAAGTTACCGCAAACAGCGGAGCGACCGCGAATAAAGTGATCAAAATTGCAGTCATAAAATAATTTATAAATGAAAAAAAGAATTCTAATATTACTCTTTATTGTGTGCGGAAATATCTTTGCACAGGATTTTAATTTCAATCCGGACTTTAACTGGTATACGATCAAAGGGAAGCATGTGCGCGTTCATTATCACGAAGAAGCGGAGCGCACGGCCAAAACTGTTGCTAAGATAGCCGATGAAGTGTGGGAACCCATTACTTCCCTCTATGGTTACGAACCCGATGTTGTCGATTTCGTTATAAAAGATATTGACGACTACTCAAACGGCGCCACTTATTTCTTCGACAACAAAATTGAGATCTGGTCTTCATCCTTGGATTTTGATCTGCGCGGAACACATAACTGGCTCAGAAATGTAATCTCACACGAGTTCACACATATGGTTCAGATACAGGCCGCAATGAAACTCCCTAGAACAATGCCCATCTTCTATCTTCAGTTTATGAACTATGAGGATAAACGCCGTCCCGATATTCTTTTCGGCTTCCCGAATTTTATTGCGTCTTATCCGGTCCCGGGTGTAAATGTGCCTTCATGGTTCGCCGAGGGAACCGCCCAGTATATGAGAAAAGAATTTAATTATGACAACTGGGATACGCACCGCGATATGATTCTTCGCAGCTATGCTCTCAATAACTCCATGCTCACCTGGAATCAGATGGGAGTTTTCGAAAAAACCAGTCTCGGCAATGAATCGGTTTATAACTCGGGATTCGCATTAGTGCGATACCTCGCCCAGAAATATGGAGAAGCAAAGCTGAGAGAAGTAAACGACAAACTTGGAAAGTTTTTAAATTTTACGATAGATGCCGCTTTCAAAGACGCGTTGGGCAAAGACGGAGATGAAATTTACGACGAGTGGAGCGCGTTGTTAAAATCCGATTACAAAAAGAGAATAGCAGCCGTTGAATCCAACGTAGTTGAAGGAAAGATGATTGCAAATGAAGGATTCGGCAATTTCTATCCGACGTTCTCTCCAGACGGCTCGAAGTTCCTATATATTTCCAATAAATCGAACGACTATTTTACCCTCTCCTCGATATTCCTCTATGATTTAAAGACCGGCAAAGAAAAAAGCATCGAGTCGAATGTAAGATCGACCGTGAGTTTTGTGCCCGGCACAAATAAAATTGTTTATTCAAAACTGAGCGATAAAAATCCGAAGCTCGTAAATATTCACGATATATATCTTTATGATCTCGACACTGAAAAAGAAACGCGGCTTACATACGGATTGCGGGCAAATAATCCTTCAGTCTCCAACGACGGAAAGAAAATAGTTTTCGTGTATCAAAATGACGGTACAGTTAATTTGGGAATGGTTGGAATTGACGGTAAAAATATTTCTGACGGAGAAAAGGGATTTAAACGACTCACGTTTTTTGAAAAAGGGGAACAGGTTTACAACCCTAAATTTTCTTCCGACGATTCTTTCGTTCTTTTTGATTTTTCCTACAGCGATAATCGAGATATTGCCAAAGTGAACACTGACGGCACAGGCTATGCGCTCATAACAAATTCACCTGCAGATGAAAGAAATCCTTTCCAGAATAAAGACGGCAAAATTTATTATTCAAGTGATGAATCAGGAATTTTCAACATCTATTCTCTCGATCCGAAATCCGGTGAAAAAAAACAGCTCACTAATGTAATAGGAGGCGCTTTTATGCCCTCCGTTAATGAAAAAGGGGAAATTTTATATTCAGGCTATACTGCTGAGGGATACAAATTATTTTTAATTGCCGGCGAAGAGCAGTCCAAAGTAGATCCTTCAAAAAAATATTTATGGCTTGGAAATCCTCCTCTGGGAGAAGATAAACCGCTGGGAGATATTTCTGCAGCACAATTTACCTCCCTCAGAAATTTTCAGGATAAAGTTTTGCCGGATTACACTCCGGAAA
>JAKAMT010000051.1 GCA_021812705.1 Bacteroidota bacterium
TCTCCATTATTGTCTTTGTCATCTCTTCGACCGCTCCGGCAACTTCGGTTGTCTGGCTGCTTTGTTCCTGTGCCCCGGCGGCCATCTCTTCGCTGCTCGATGATATCTGGCTGCTTGCGCTTGCAGTCGCCTGGACAGCTTCGCTGACCCGTCCAACTATATTTCTGATATTCTGGACCGATTTATTAAATCCTTTGAAAAGTTTTCCTATTTCATCATTTTCTTTTTCGGGAATAACCTTCACAGTGAGATCTCCGTTCGAGAATTTGTCCATCTCACCCAATAAACTGGTAGTACTGCGCGAGAGATAATTCTGCATATTTTTTATTTCAGTTACGTCCGTAACCGCCTCCAGTGCGCCGATGAGAACCCCAGCTTTATTTACAACCGGGGCACCCGTGTAAAGAATAGGCATTTCTTTTCCGTTAGGATGCGCAATGGTTTCTTCCGTAAAGATTAAATTGTTTTTCATCGCTTTATGCAAAGCGCAGTTTTGAGTATTGCAGTGTTCCGTTTTAAATTGATCGTAACACTTTGATCCCGCTAATTGTTTCTGATCCTTACCTACAACCTCGGCGCCCATTTTATTTACATACTGAATATTATAATCCTTATCAATAACCATAATCGGACTTGGAACGTTATCCAAGTACTGTATTTGAAGCGCTATTTTTTCCACCATTCCGTTGAATGCTTTTGCAAGCACGCCGAATTCATCTTTCGAATCAATTTTCACTTCCACATCATAATCTCCAGCCTCTATTTTTTGCGTTGCAGTTGTTAATTGATCTAAAGAACGGGAGAGAATTTTGACTAAATACAAAGAAGCCCAGGTGCTTACCAAGAAGGTGATGAACATTACAATATACTTTAACGTATTAGCAGCGGATGCTGCATTTTGTTCCTTTTCTATAAGCGATTGAATCATCGGTTCAATTTTTTCCGCACTATCCCTTAGTGCGTGCAGCTCTTTATTTATATCCATAACAGCAGATGAGGCATTATTGAAATCTGATTCGTACTTATCAACAAGAGGAATTCCTATTGACGAAATTTTGCTTTTCGAAACATCTGTTTTTAATGTATTGACTGCGGTTTTAAATAGGTCGGTATATTTTGTCTTTTCCCGTAAGAAGAAATCTTTTTCATGGCGGCGGCAATACAAAAGGTCTGAAAGCAAAATCTTATCCTTTGTATCAATTATAATCTGCTCCAATTGATGAATGCTTTCCCGCAGATTTCCCTCGGCGCCGGAATTTTCATTAAGCCCTCTTTTTTCCATCAAGGAGACCAATTTACTTAATGAATTCTTGTAAGCTTGGTTCAATTCCAGGATCGATCTCTCCTCCTCGGTGTTTTTAAAAACCGGCAGAAGTGAATCTGCTCTCTCAACAGCAGAATTCACTTTAGCCGCGTATGACAATTCCTTTCTTTGAATAAAATCTTTCTCGCTCCTTCTCGCTTCCAAAAGTGCGACATTGATTTTATGAGCGGTAGATTCATTTTCAACAGACGAAAGCTCTCTGAGCTGAAATACTGCAAACACCCCCAGCATCAAAAATATTGTTCCGACAAGAACAAATATTTTTCCCCTAACAGATAAGTTTTCCAACACATTCAACTTCATCTTTACTTCACCTATATTTATTTAGTTTAATTAAAAGCCGTATCTAAATCAGAGAAACATCCGGATATTTTATTCTTATCTTTTCCTGTAAGCTCGCTTTAATTTCCGGACACAAAACAGAAAAATGGAATAATAGCATGCGAATCCTCGGAGGAATGATAATCTTGATTTGCCTGAATTCTATTTACAGACCGCAATTCGTACCTGCCTGTTTTGCAAATTCTGCCTGCGGCGTTTAGAACCGGAACGGAGAATTTAAGTTCACACAAAGCAAGCGGATTAGTTTCCGACTTGCAGAGTTTTGCACCCGAGAGGTCAGAGAGTTGAGCATTAATATTGAGGACAGAACAAAAAAGAAGAAGGAATAAATACCTGGCTCTAAAATATTCTCTTTTATCTCCGGGAAAATATTTTTCAGAATAGATCCTCATTTCCGAAGCACCCGAGATAATTTATTTTACGTTCCCTTATTACAATTCATTATCGAAAAAATTTGAATTTAATTAAAGGATCTTTAGTGCATTATTATTTGGTTTGCTGTAGAGTTACTTCTACAATCAAGGAGGATTAATTCCGAAATTAACGATTGGAAAAAAAAGGGAGCCTAATTTCTTAGACTCCCTTACTTATTATATAATCGGAAGGTTCAATGGTTTCAATCGATATTAATCAATTTCCCGTTTTGACGAATGGCCATTTTGCTCTTATTTGAATCTGTCAATTTAAAATGCCCGACCAGTTCCTGAAGATTAAGTGTGAGCCGGTTTAAATCTTCGGACGCTCTGGCAATCTGCTGAATTCCGGCAGTGCTTTCTTGAGTTACATTGCTTATGCCTTCAATATTTTTTGCTATCTGTTCAGAAGTTGCGCTCTGCTCTTCGCTTGCAGCTGCTACCTGTGTAGCCATATCCACAACTTGTTCGGAACCCTGTATAATCTGATTGAGCGAATCACCGGCTTTGTCCGCAAGATGTTTTCCTCTTTCCACTTCAACCGTTCCTTCGTTCATTGATACTACGGCTCCTTCTGTATCCTGCTGTATCTGTTTGATCATAGAAGCGATCTCTTTTGTGGCTTTGGTAGTTCTTTCTGCCAATTTTCTAACTTCGTCCGCTACCACTGCAAATCCTCTTCCCTGTTCGCCCGCGCGCGCAGCTTCAATTGCCGCGTTCAACGCCAGCAAGTTTGTCTGATCCGCGATATCGTTAATGACCTGTACAATTTCACCGATCTGATCGCTGTTTTTGCCCAGCGCCTGTACAGTAACCGCGGCTTTGCGCACCACTTCGGCAATCCTTCCCATTCCTTCGATAGTTTCATTAATTACTTTTCCTCCCTCTTTGGCTATGTTGCCCGCATGTTTAGCGGCTTCCGCTGCCGATGAGGAATTTCTTGTTGTATCGATGATGGTTTTTGTCATCTCTTCAATGGCGCCTGCGACTTCCGAGGTCTGCATATTCTGTTCCTGCGCACCCGCCGCCATCTCTTCTGCGCTCGATGAGATCTGATTGCTCGCGCTTGCGGTGGAATTGATTAACGATATCAGAGAGCTCAGAAGATTGCGTATATTTTCCAGCGCCCGGTTAAACCCTTCGTAGAATTTTCCGACCTGGTCATCTTTATCCGAAATCAATTCAACTGTAAGATCTCCGGAAGCAAACCTGTCCATCTCTACAAGCATTTTATTTACACTTTCCGTAAAATACTTTTTCTCGTAATGATGACAATTTTCTTTTTTATTCAAATTGTTATAGATAGCTGTAGCCATCTCTTCGCAGCTGTGATAGCCGCATCCGCCGCAATTGAGAACATCGGCTTCGCTTTCCTTAAGAAGATCTTTATAAATTTTTTCTCTTTCATGAACCGACGGAACCTTTACCGCACTTAAAAAATTTGACGCCGATAGATCTTTGTATTTCCTGTCATAAAGATTTTTCTTCCAGTATTTATTCACAGTTTTAGTGAGCTTCCGTTTTGCAAGCACTTTGCTCTTAAAAATATTTTTTGAATTATGCTGTTTCTGCATTTCCAGATTTCTTTTCTCAATCAGATTTTCCAGTTCATCCTGAGTCTTGTCTCTGCTTGTGCCTGTTCCCCCGTTGCATCCGTGTTCACAATTCAAACAGTCGATCAAAAGAGGTGCAGAACCATTGACAATATCTTTCTCCAGACCGGAGAGATAATGATAAATTGTTGC
Organism: Bacteroidota bacterium; assembly: GCA_021812705.1. Classification (GTDB taxonomy): domain Bacteria; phylum Bacteroidota; class Ignavibacteria; order Ignavibacteriales; family Melioribacteraceae; genus Fen-1258. The sequence continues at coordinate 3,825 of JAKAMT010000051.1, forward strand.
CGGTCCTTCAATTTTACGGGAAAGATTGGTTATTGCAGGCAGTTCTCTCTGCGCGGTACGCAGTAATCCTCCCGGTGTGGAGAAAAGCACAGCTCTCTCCGCAGGGTCATTATCAAAATCGACGGCCTGATAACGGGAAAGATCTATATTTTTCTCTTTGAAATATTCTTTAAACTTTTTCATCGTAACATTGTAATCACCCAGCCCCACTTCATCGAATTCTCTTCTTTTAGCTATGCAGGGTGATACTATAAGAACTTTGTGAGATGCGTATTGAGGATAATACTCTTTGATCAATTTTATTGTGTGCATCATCGGGCTGTCTGCCGGAGCCAGGTATTTCAACAGACCGGGATTAAATATTTCTATATAGCTTACAATTGCGGGACAGGGCTGGGCAATAACCGCTTTGGGACTATTTTCTTTTACGTGTGTGAGGTAACTTTTTATCGTAAGTTCCGCTCCGAAGCTCACATCGAAAGCAGCATTCACTCCGATTGACCGAAGCCATCCGTTGAATTGAAGATATCTGTCGGGGAATTCTGCGGCAACAGCGGGTGCAACCACCGCTACAATTTTTTCCCTTCTATCAACAGCCTTCATAAACAAATCAAAATCATCCAATCCTATTCTGGCATTGTGCGGACATGCTTTAAGGCATTCGCCGCATCCGATACAAAGATCCTCTCTGATAGTAACATGATCACCGCTTCCGTCATTGCAAAATTTAACGGGACAAACAGAAATGCATCTGTAACAATTAACGCATTTTTCACCGTCGACCTCAATTACTTTTGATAGCTTCATTTTTCCCTCATTTATTTTAACTAGTAGATTACACCAAAACTGAAACCGTTAAATCGTAATAAATTATTTCACCTTACCAGTCCACGGCTTTAGATCAATTATAAAATCCAATCCATCATAAACTTCATGCGTCTTTTGCGTCCACTTTATCGTTTAATATTTACTTCCAAAAAATATTATCGTACGAATCTCCAGATGTTTTAATTTAAAATGGCGTTAATATAAAGACATCCCCTCCGCTCAAAAGGATGCCGAACAACAGATATCTTTTTTCTTCCTGATTTGATCCGCAGATATTCCCCATGATCTAAATAGAATAGATAATTTTGCTTTCCATTATCCCCGTTTCAATCAAAAAAAATCCCGGATTTAAAAAAAATAATCCGGGAAATATTTTTTATCCTGTTAAAAAATCAGCCGACCGATTCCAGAACTGCATGTTCCTCCTGAAGAAGAATTTTATCCAGATCCAGAAGGATCAAAAGACGGTCCTCAAGTTTGCCGACCGCAGTAATGTAGCTGGAATTTACTCCCGCCACCATCGTCGGGGGCGGTTCAATAATATTTCTTGGAATTCTTAATACTTCACTTACGGAGTCCACTAAAAATCCCACTGTTTTACCTGCTACTTCTACTATTATTATCCGCGTATCTTTATCGTATTCCTTATTTTTCAAACCCATTTTGATTCTGAGGTTCACAACCGGAATCACTCTGCCCCTTAAATTTATTACGCCTTCTATAAAATCCGGAGAGTTAGGAACTTTAGTTATTTCGGTCATCTTATTGATCTCTTGTACTATTAAAATATTAACGCCGAACTCTTCCTCTGCAATTTTAAAACTAACTAATTGGATAAGGTCAAGCGTCTCCTGTTTTGCTTCTGTTTCATTATTCATTTTTTCCTCTGATTTCATCCGGTTATTAAAAAGAACTGTTCCGCCCCTGGAATATTTTTTTATCCAAGATATCCTCTGCACAAAAAAATATTTCGGAAATATTTAATTAATAAAAATTTTAATGCGCGCATTCTCTGCCGCAAACGATCGCTAATTTTTTTCTCCCGCAAGCAACGACAAGGTCTTTCTCTTTAGAATAATCAGCACGCCTTTAAACAGTTCTGTAAAAATCTTAACTGTTTTTAAATGTGAATTTTTATCGGCCGTCAACTCTCCCGACAAATTCACCATTGTCATCCGGTGAGAAAGATTTATCTCGTAAAAATTATTCGCTGTATTAATTGATACTATTATCATTCACTCTCTCCTGCTCTCTTAATTCAACAATTATTATTCCATCTTTTCGATCCCTTAAAAAGAGAAAGGAACAGTTTCTGAATTTTGGAGTGGCTAATATTCAACATCTGCCTTTTGGCAGACATCACTTTTAACTATCCGAACATTTGTGGAAAAAGATCATTAAAAACGCTGATTTTTGATCTCAAATGCATCAGTTGCGTGAGCGGTATTAAGAAAATTCATTCTTATCCGACAATCAAGTGGCATTCTAATTGCTTCATTATTGCGGCAACCGGGTGAATTCCCGGCTTTGCGGTCCGGTTATTTAAAACCGGACAGATGCGGAGCTTTTGTCTTTATTTTTGGATGCTCCTTTATTTGAGAAATCGGAAAATATTTCTGTGATGAAAGGGAAGAATAATATAGCAGATGAGATTGCGCCGCGGGAAATTATCCCGATCGATTTTGAATTCGGTGTGGTCAGGATACGGGTCGATGGGATTCCTCTTTTCGCCAACAATTCTTTTTTTGAATTGCTCGGCTTCAATTCATTTGACGAAATGCTTCTTCATTTTCAACTGAATGAAGAATTCAAAAAATGTTTTTCACCACTTAAATATTCTTCTCATCTCAAAAGAGAATCCGGTTCCGTCTTTTTTGAAAACAGATGGATTAAGAAAAACGGCCAGTCGGTGCTTCTTAGAGAAAACGTCAGAGCGTCTAGAGACGAAGCCGGAACCATTTTACATTTTGACTGCTTTGTTGAAGATGTAACAAATAATGTAATCATTGAAAAACTGATAAAAGATATTGAAGCCGGAGATTATTCCATTCTGAAAGCGCTTCCCGATCTTATTTTTGTCCTCTCGGGAGAAGGAAAATTTATAGACTACCAAAGCAATTATCATAAACTTTTTATAGACAAAGAACATCTGAAAGGTCTCCATGTCTCCGAAGTTTTTCCTGAAATAATTTCCGGGCAGATAGTATATTCAATAAAAACCGCTTTAAATTCCGGCAATGTTGAAATGTTCGAGTTTAATCTGGAAAGTGAATCAGAGACAGAATACTTTGAAGCAAGATTTGCAATCGCAGGGCATAATCTTGTTCTCATGATTCTTAGAGACATTTCGACGCAGAAACTTGCCGAAATTCAGATAAAAAATTTTACAGAAAAACTTAAACATCTCAACATAACAAAAGATAAATTCTTCTCCATCATCAGTCATGATCTGCGGACGCCTATTACCGGACTGCTAGGTTATTCAGAACTGCTTTCAAAAGAGATTGAGACGCTTGACAAGGATGAGATAAAACACTTTGCCGGCAACATTGCAGAGATAGCAAAATCCACAAACACTCTTCTCTCAAATATACTAGACTGGTCGCGCATCCAGACGGGCCGGGTCTATTTTTCGCCGCAGACCACAGACATATTCAATGCTGTTAAAAGAGTGCTAAATTTACTTGCGGGTGCTGCGTCGAATAAAAACATAGCTTTCGACAATAAAGTTGAAGAGAGCACAATTTTATATGCCGACGAAAACATGCTCCAGTCCGTTTTAATCAACCTTGTTGGCAACGCAATTAAATTTACCAATGCAGGCGGAACTGTCCGGATTGAATGCGAGAAAAATGAAACCGGTCATCACTTTCAAGTTGCCGATAACGGAATCGGAATAGATAAAGCAGACCTCCAGAAATTATTCGACTCCGATATTATATTCTCAACAAACGGAACCGCGAAAGAGAACGGTACCGGACTCGGACTTCTTCTATGCAAAGAATTTGTAGAAAAGCATTACGGAAAAATCTGGGTGGAAAGCGAAAAAGGGAAAGGGACAACTTTTCATTTCACCATTCCCCCAAGAACAAATATTTAATAAGAGGAAACGAATTGATTAAAATATTAGTAATAGAGGACGATCAGGCGACCAGATTTTTGATTAAACGGATTTTATTGAAAAATTTCGACTGCGATGTAATTGAAGCCCAGAACGGCGCCGTAGGTATTGATCTGATTATGAAAGAATCTCCGGAACTTATACTGCTGGATATTTCCATGCCTGTGATGGACGGAATAGAAACTCTTGATTTGATAAGGAAAGAAGAAAATTCCAGGACAATTCCGGTGGTTGTAATTACCGCAATGAACGACAGCAAGGTGGTAAGTCAACTGGTACAGAAGGGAATAACCGACTATTTGCTGAAACCGATAGACCAGGAAAAATCAGTTTCCAGAATAAAAAAAATTCTTACCAGGCTTGCCGGAAATAACGGCGAGGCAAATTCAAAATCGAAAGAGCATATTCTGCTTGTGGATAACGATCAAAAATTCAGAACTTTTTTTAATTCCGTTGCAGATAAATATTTTTATGTGCATAACGCATCTAACGGCGCAGACGGTCTCGATCTTTACACAAAATTCAATCCGCGCCATGTTTTTGTAAGCAATGAACTCGGCTTGCTGGATAAAAAAATAATAACGCAGAAGATCCGCGAAGTTGCCGGAGATAACGAAGTATCTGTTTATCTTTTGGTCTCGGATTTGGATTCATTATCCTCAAAAGTATTCACATATGACAGAATCATAAAAAAATCGTTGGATAAAGAGGAATTTTTGTGCGACATTACCAATGTCAAAGTTCAACCTCCACAAGAAGTTTCCTCCTCAGAAGAGAATGAAGAAGAAAAAAGATAACCACAATAGATCAGACACAGCAGATTCAAATTTTGAATTAAATGCGTCTGTTTTTGAGAATGCCCCCGTCTTTATTTGCAGATATTCTGAAGACACGATTTTAAATTACGTTAATGATTCATTCTGCCGATACCTGGATCTTCCCAAAAAAAAATTGATCGGAACAAAACTCATAGAATTGATTCATCAGGATGACCGGCTCAGGCTCACAAAAACCGTCAATTCGCTGTGCACAATTGGAGAGTCGGCGCGTCTTGTACATAAATTTTTTATAACTGGCGGACAGACACGGTTTACCGAATGGAATTACTCTCTAATAGAAAATAATGAAGAAGGAAAATTAATTCAGGGATTCGGCAGCGATATAACAGATAAGATAAAAATTGAAGAAGAACTGCGCTTGGAGAGGGAGCTCTTTATCAGCAGTCCCGTTATTTCGGTTAAATGGAAAGCCGTTCCGGGCTCGCCTACAGAATATATCTCCCCAAATGTTGTGGACATATTAGGATACAATCCCGAGCAATTTGTTGCGGGTGATCTGGATCTTCGAAATTTGATGCACCCCGATGATGCCGAACGCTGCAGGGAAGAAGCCATTGAATGTCATAATAAAAAAGCCGACACCTTCCGCCAGGAATACAGACTTAGAAATATAAAAGGCGAGTACCGCTGGTACTCCGACTTTGTCCGCTTGGTTAAAGATTCATCCGGAAATTTAATACAGTATCAAGGATTCATATTCGACATCAACGACAGAAAGCAGATAGAAGAATCTCTCCGGAGAAGCGAAGAAAGATTCCGTTATGTCTCCTCTTCGCTAGCAAGCATCTCTTTTTCATGCAGACTTGATGAATCAAACGATTACAGTTTAGACTGGCTATACGGCCCTTCTCTAAGAATCACCGGCTATACTCCGGAAGAATTGATCCAGAACAGATGCTGGGGAAAGATTGTCGCAAAAGAGGATTTTCATCTTTTTAAAAGCCACATCCTGCAGGTTGAACCAGGCACATCGGACAGTTGTCAAATACGCATCATTCAGAAAAATGGAAATGTAATATGGATAGAAGCCACCTCGGAATGCGTTATTGATCCCGAAGATCCCAATATTAAATTCATCTACGGTGCAATCGTCGATATTAATGAAAGAAAGCTCGCCGAAGAAGCGATGAAAAGATCCGAGCAGGAGCTTCGCAAATCCAATAAAATGAAGGATAAATTTTTCTCAATCATCTCTCACGACCTGCGCAGCCCGTTTCAGGGATTGATCGGGATGGCGAACATTTTAGTAGAGGATGAAGAGCTCACTGCCGAGGAGAGAAAAGAGTTCACTTTCAAACTTTATGAGAGTCTTAAAACACAATTTAATTTTATAGAAGATCTTTTAACGTGGAACAGAATTCAGAGAGGCGCAATAGAATTTTTGCCGTCGACAGACAACATCTCTTCGGTCATTCAGGAAACCGTCGACCTGCTTAGACGCAGCATTGAGAACAAACAGCTCAAGCTGGAAACGGATATTCCTTCAAACGTAATACTGGTTTTTGACAGGAACATGATAGCAACCGTCGTGAGAAATCTTCTAACAAATTCAACAAAATTCACCCGCAGCGGCGGGACAATCAAGATAAAACTGGAAGATCAGCCGTCAAACGTAGTCGTTTCTGTTAAAGATACCGGCATTGGAATGGATAAATCCGAACTTAAAAAACTTTGGGAGGCCGACTTTCACAGATCCACCAAGGGCACTGACGGGGAAGAAGGAACGGGATTAGGATTGGTTCTCTGCAAAGAGTTTGCGGACAAACATGAAGGATCAATCTCCGCCGAAAGCGAAATTGAGAAGGGAAGCACATTTAAACTTACCATTCCCAAAAATCTTAGGGGGACAGAGGAATGAATTTTGAGTCAATGAACAAAAAATCGCTCATCGAACGGATTAATGCTCTCAAATCGGAAAATGTTGCGCTGAAGAATCAGAAAAAATTAAATTCGGATGAAGAGATAAATAAAATAGAGACCGCGTTAAAATTAAGCGAGACCAGATTTAAAAGTTTAATCAACTCCATGCAGGACCTCGTCTACACTTTAGATACCGGGATGAGAATTACGGGTTTATACGGAATGTGGTCCGAGATGTACGGACTCACAGAGGAACTGCTCCTCGGAAAAAAACTGACCACATTCCTATCCCCCGCGGAAGCTGAGATCAATGAGGTAACTACACTCAAAGCGCTTAAAGGGGAATCTGTAAAATTCGAGTGGTCTCTTAAAAATAACGGCGACAAATTTTATTTCGAAAGTTCCCTCTCTCCTCTGTTCGGAGAAAATGACGAAGTAACAGGCGTGGTTGGAGTGGCGCGGGAAATTACACAAAGAAAAATTTCGGAACTCCGGCTCAAAGAGAGCGAAGAAAAGTACCGCAACCTGACCGAATTCTCGCCGGACCCGATCTTCATTCATCAGCACGATAAAATATTGTTCGTCAACCGCGCGGCTGTAAAACTGGCCGGAGTGAAAAGCGAAAAGGATTTGATCGGCAGGAATTTTTACGACCTTGTCAGTCCAGATTATCAGGATAAAATTTCGAGCAACCTTTCAAGCCGCGAAAATCTTAAAGAATCTTTCCCTCCTCTCCGCGAAAAATTTCTCCGGCCAAACGGAACACCCTTAGATGTGGAGATTTCTACCATAACTTTCATCCATCAGGGAGAAATTGCGGTTCAAGCTGTTATAAGAGACTTCTCTGAAAAAATCAGATACAATAAGCAGATTGAACTGCAGGCACATCTGCTGAACTCCGCCAAAGATGTTATTCTGCTCTTCGATAAATCCGGCCACATAGTTTACGCGAACAATGCGGCATTTGATACACACGGATATACAGACCGCGAGTTTTTGAGTATGAGCATCCAGGAATTGGATGCAGATCCGGCTTCTGAAAGGTTTGCAGCCAAGACCTCCGAGATTTTCGATAAAGGAAGCAGTTCATTCGAAGTGACCGGTCACCGGAAAGACGGATCAACATTCCCGATGGAAGTGTACGCACAGTCTATTATAATAGATAACGAGCGTTATATATTAAGCGTCAACAGGGATATAACAGAAAGAATAGATAATCTTTCCGCGCTTAAGCAGAGCGAGGAAAAATTCAGATCGGTTTTTGAAACGGCCTCCGTCGCAATTCTAATTCTGACAATGGACAATAAAATTGTTCAGGCGAACAGCGCTTTTTCAAAAATGCTCGGCTATTCAAACAAGGAAGTGATTGGAAGAAGCATTCTTGAGCTCACACACGAAGGGGACCGGTACAGCTCCGGTTCTAAGCTCGAAAAGCTTAAAAACAAAATTGAGAATAAAGGCTATCTGGAAAAACGCTACTACAATAAAAACGGAGATATAGTTTGGGGCATCGCTTCCGGTTCCGTTGTTAATGACGAAACCGGCAGACCGCTCTACATAGTTGCTGTAATCCAGGATATAACAGAACTGATTAAAGCCAACGAACGGATTAGAAAAATTTCACGCGCCGTTGAACAAAGCCCCTCTTCAATTATAATAACCGATCTGAGCGGATCAATTGAATATGTAAATCCGAAATTCACGGAAGTGACCGGCTATACATTCGAAGAAGCATACAGCAAAAATCCAAGAGTGCTTAAATCCGGCAGGCAGACTACAGAGTTTTACAAAGAAATGTGGAAGGTTCTCCTCTCCGGATCGGAGTGGCAGGGGGAATTTCATAACAAGAAAAAATCCGGTGAACTTTACTGGGAACATGCGTCAATAAGTCCCATAAAAGATGAAACGGGCACTACAACTCATTTCCTTGCGGTGAAAGAGGATATAACCGAATGGAAAAAAGTGCAGGAAGAATTGATCCGCTCAAAAGAAGAAGCCGTTGAAGCCAGCAAACTAAAATCTTCCCTTCTTGCGAATATGTCGCACGAGTTCCGCACGCCTCTGAATGGAATTCTTGGCTTCGCCCAGTTGCTTAAAGATGAGATCTTGGACAAGGATCAGGCGGATATGATCCTTAAAATTATTCAATCGGGCAAGCGGCTTATGAATACACTTAACTCCGTATTGACTATTACCGAACTCGAGAATAATGAATACCTTATAAGCAATACCGATGTTGAACTCACTTTCTTCTGCCGGCAGATTAAAACACTTTTTGCGAAACCTGTGGCCGATAAAAATCTCGACTTTAAGCTTGATCTCTGCAGCGACACTGTTACAATTTCAACCGATGAAAATATTCTTTCCAAAATTATAATCAGCATCGTAGACAATGCAATAAAGTACACTCACAAAGGAGAGATAAAAGTTGAATTAAATCTTGAGTTCGGCAAAGACGGAAATAAATATGTACTTATAAGCGTTGTGGATACCGGCATTGGTATAAAGCAGGAAGACCAGTCGATAATATTCAGAGAATTCAAGCAGTTGAGCGAAGGATTCAGGCGAGATTTTGAAGGATTGGGACTCGGTTTAACAATGGCGTCCAAACTGGTAAAACTGATCGGCGGAACAATATTAGTCGAGAGCAATTTGGGAAGCGGTTCAAAATTCACCGTGCGCCTTCCATTCACAAAAGGAATCAAAGCAGAATCTTCCAGAATCGATTCTGCACCTAAGGAGATCTCTTCCGATTCAAAGGTTAAGACTCAAAACGGATTAGTGAATGTGCTTCTGATAGAAGACAATCAGCTGAATATAGAAGTTGTTCAGAGATTTTTATCGAAGCTTTGCGTTGTCTCTTTTGCAAAAGATGGAAAGACGGCAATCGAAATGGCCAAGAACAATGATTACACTCTTCTGATGATCGATATCAACCTTGGGCATGGAATAGACGGAGTGCAGGTTTTAAAAGAGATAAAAAAATTAGAGCACTACGCGCAAAAACCGGTTATTGCGCTTACCGGCTATGCGTCCGATTCCAACAAGAAAGATTTCCTCTCGCAGGGATTCACGCATTATCTCGCCAAACCTTTCGAAAAGAGAGACTTGATAACTATTGTCAAAGAGATTTTAAACCGCGACTAAAACAATCGCTTAAATCTGCCGAGGCAGGTAAAGTTATAATTTTAATCCGTTTTCAGTTTGCTGTCCATGGCGTTCTTTAATATTTTTTCGAACATGGCCGCCGCACTTGCAATTACAATCGATCCAAATGCTATAAGTAATCTCATGAAAACTCCCGCCGGGCGGTCATCCTTATCGCCAAACATCGGATAGATAAAGATCACGCTCCCCGCAATAAAACAGAGGATGGATATTGCGCAATATTTTATGATTCGCAAAGCCTTCCCCGTTTCATGCGAGAACGTTCTATTTTGTCCGACAAATTTTAACACATTAAATATTTGATAGAGCGCTATGAAAAACGGGATTGAAGCCAGATACGCATAGGCAAGGAACGGATCTTTGAAGTATATTTCAAAAAATGTTGAATTCACATTTCTACCTTCCAGATGAGGTTCCAGAAGCAACAATGCAAGCGCACCCGCGCCGGCGAATACTACCGCTGCCTGAAGAAATAAAGTGTTTCGTTTCATATTGATCTCTAAAATTCCTCTACATTTAACCTAGGTATAAAGCGAGTTATTATTAAGCCGGTATTCCCACGGTTTGATAGCAGACAAAGGCCGGTTAGGAGTTATTTATCATCATTTTTATTTTTGAAATAGTTGTGCATGAATTTACCGAATTTTTTATCCTTCTGTCTTTTTTCCAGATATGACATTTCGTGATACGATGATTCCTTATACATTTTTATGTAATTCTGATAACGCTCATTTGAAATTATTCCATCCTCAATTCCCTTCAGCACCGCGCACCCGCTTTCGACTGTATGAGTGCAGTCCGCATAGCGGCATCGATCCGACAATTCCGCTATTTCATCGAAAGTATTATCCAGCCCCGATTCGGCGGAAATAATTCCAAGTTCCCGCATACCGGGATTGTCGACAACAATCGATCCGTTTTCCAGAACAACGAGCTCCCGGCGTGTGGTTGTATGCTTTCCTCTTCCGTCCTTCTCACGTATCGGCCGTGTTTTATATAATTCCTCGTGAATCAGATTATTCAACAATGTGGTTTTGCCCACACCCGAAGAGCCGAGCAGGCAGAATGTTTTTGCGGGGGTGAAATATGTTTTTATCCTCTCAACGTCTTCCAAATTGTTGTTGCTGAATGCCTCTATTTTTATCTCCGGCATTATCTTAAGAATATCATTTTTTCTCTTTTCAATTTCATCCGCGCTTAAAAGATCGCTTTTACTTAAAAATATAACCGGCGTAATATGGCTTTCATTTATCATTACCAGATAGCGTTCAAGTCTTCTTAAATTGTAATTATTATCCAGCGACTGCATTATAATTGCCGTATCTATATTCGCCGCGATGAGCTGATACTCGATCTTTTTGCCTGATGTTTTTCTTTTTAATAACGATTTGCGCGGAAGAATGTCGTGAATAATTGCGAGTGAATCATCGTCGAACAACTGCACATATACCCAATCGCCGACGGTTGGAAAATCCAGAACAGAATCGGAATTGAACAGATATTTCCCGGTCAGTTCGGCGTAGATATCATTCACGCCGTTAGAGACGATAAAACTGTTTTTATTTACGCAGATTACTCTTGCGGCCTTAAAGCCGTTCAGTTTTTCTGTTTCAATTTTATCCTGAAACCACTCATCGAATCCGAGTTTTTCGATATCATTCATACTCTTTTGCACCCAGCAATTTTAGTCAGCCGAAAATAAGTGGTGTTATGACGAAACCGCAATGAAAATATTTTATCATAAATTGCATAAGGGCTGTCCACGTTGAGGGTTTTCTTAACCGCCGATTATTTCATTAAGTCCTTCTATTACGGTAATTAATTCTTCCTCTTTCAGATGAGTTATTTTTTCACCCAATCTATTTACGGACAATGTTCTTATCTGACTGATTTTTATCCAGGATTTTTTAGGAAGGTTTTTAGAATTGATTTCAAGAGTCAGAGGGAATCCCGCTTTTTGTTCTTTGCTTGTTAAAGCAACGGCAATAACGGTTCCGGAATTTTCATTAAAAACATTATGACTTAATATCAGGGCCGGTCTTTTCCCGGCTTGTTCATTGCCAAGTGCCGGGTCAAGATTAGCCCAAACAATATCTCCTCTTAATATTCTGGCCATTCTGCCAAATCGGTTTGTGAACTCTCTTCAGATAATTGCTGCTCTTCAGTTTTATTAAGTTTAGCGCTTTCAACAGCAAGTCTGGATTTATCAAGTTTTGATATTTTTTCTTCGATTGCAGTTTGGATAGCCCTGCTTCGATTAGTAAAGATTCTTTTCTCAACTAATTTATCAATTCTACTCAAAACCCGTTTATCAATCGAAATCGCAATTTTCATTGTCGATGCCATTTCCACTCCGGTATTACCATTTGTAATACCACAAAAATAAAATTTTCTCCTGCAAAATCAAATCAGCGGCTAAATGTGGTGTTTTAAGTCGAATATCACTCCCCTCTTAGTCCCGCTCAGTGCAAATGCCATCGGCGAGTTTCGAATTTCACCGGCTTATGCTCAAATAATGACACATAAATAAGCGCTTGTTATTGTGATAATTATTGCGCATATTTGCACACAATTTTAGGAACCGGAGATAAAATGCCCCCCGTTCAAGAAAAAAATAAAAAAGAACGATTGAGTTTTTTCGTCACCTCTGAATTATCCAACAAGGTCGGCAGAATTTCAAAGCAGACGAAATTACCTGTTAGCGAAATTGCACGTAAAGCTTTGCAAAATTACATTGACCAAATTGAGAAAGAGAAGATCGAAAACGAACTTGAAATCGGATATAAAGCCAATTACGATTATTACTTAAAAACGCAAGAGGAATGGAAACATGCCGACAAAGAATAATACGGGAATTATTCTTCCATTACTTCGAGGCGATATATATCTTGTCAATTTAGATCCAATTATAGGGAAAGAAATCGGCAAAGCCAGACCGGCGGTTATAATCCAAAATGATATTGGAAATAAATTTAGTCCGGTTACAATCATTGCACCGATCTCGAGTGTAAAAGAAATTATTAAGCCTTTGCCCATTACGATATTTCTTGAAAAAGGGGAAGGCGGATTAAACGAAGAAAGTTATGTCGATTGCGGACAGATTCGAACAATCGATAAAGATAGAAGGCTTATCACCAAATTCGGCTCATTAAGCAAATCTAAAATGAACGAAATTGATAAAGCGTTAAAAATTTCCCTTTCTCTTCAATAACTCAAAGAATAATAATTACAAAACAATCTTCCGTTATAACTACACGTCTTTTCATCCGGGTCTCCCGACGATTTTTGTCGGGGCTCGTCCCGAATGTATTCCCTAAAAAAAATAGTGTATCCCGAACTTGCCGAGGGGCAGTCGGGTGAAACATCTGGTTAGGGCACAATTAGTTGAACAAATTTGAATTTTTCATTATATATTAATTGTAAAATAATTGGGATATAATATGTCTACAAGTATTGCATATATGACTAAAAAAGAATTTACACAATTACTTTCAAATATAGTCGAACAAAAAATCACCGAATTATTTGGCGATTTAGATGATAATCTTACAATGAAAGAAAATGTCCGAAAAAGATTAATTCGCCAAAAGAATGCGGTAGCCAAAGGCGAGCGAGGTGAAGATTTCACCATTGTTCGTAAAAGACTTAGGCTATAAACTTTGTATTCGATACGCATTTTAAAATCCGCCAGCAAAGAACTTGCCAAGTTCGACCATTCCATTGCCTCTCGTATTATTGATAGAATTCAATGGCTTTCGACAAATCTCGATTCAACCAAACTGTTTCCACTAAAAGGTGAACTCAGCGGTTTATTTAAAATTCGAGAAGGATCATACCGAATAATTTTTGAAATTTTAAAAAATGAACAAACCATCATTATCCATTATATCGGTCACCGTCAAAGTGTTTATAAACGACGATAACTAACTGTGCCCTAAGAGCGTTGCTTATCACCCGCTCGTCCCGACGCCTTTTGTCGGGGCTTGTCCCGACGGTTTTAGTCGGGACATGTCCCAGCGCATTCTCTTATATATTAATCCGGCACATCACTTCTGTTAAAGCATCTCCGGCGCGTAAAAGAGTCCCCACCCATGGCCGTCCGGATCTACAAAACTATGTGAATACATGAATCCTAGATCTTCAGGCTTGTCGTATGTGGAACCGCCCGCGGCTAAAGCTTTAGCTACGAGGCCATCGACCTCATCGCGGCTCTCACAACTCAAGTTTAACAAAACTTCCACGGCTTTGCTTGTATCGCATACAGTCTTGGGTGTGAAGCTGCGAAATCTCGTATGAGTTGTCAACATTACAAATATCGTGTCGCTGATGATGATGCACGCGCCGGAGTCATCGCTCATCTGCGGATTGTCGGAAAATCCGAGTGCATAGAAGAAGGCAACTGACTTCTTAAGGTCTGCGACCGGGAGGTTTATATATACTTGCTTGCTCATGTGTCTGTCCTTTGTGATGTTTAAGTTAATATTCTTTGCGGCATAACGGCGCTGCCGCTAACCGCCGGGCTGTCTGCCTTGATTGGAGTGTTATATGGCATTTTATTTTTGAAGCCTGCCATGGGAAATTATACATTGACCAATTTTATCAGTAGCAACAACAAAAATATCGTTGCCGATTATTTCATATGCCCATATATCTTCATTTTCATATAATAGGACTATATCAGTTCCATTATAATGTGTAATATATCTTGGCCAGGCAGAGCCATTCTTTTTAATGGAATATATAAATAAGTCTTTCTCGGATCTTCCGCGAACATTGCCAAACGTATATGGATAGCCCGAAAAATCATGGATAACTTGAAAAGAATTATTCGAGTAAGTCCATAGTTTATTTTCACCTGTAAAATAAACTTCACCGTTTATTTGAACGGCGTATTTAACAATATCCTTATTTGAATAAATCTCATTGAGATTCTTTCCATCATATTCGTATATCTTTTTGATGTTTTCTGTATTTAAAGGCACAGATCCGGTTGTATCCCATTTTTCTTCTTCGCCATTGATATAATATTTATTCTTTCTATTGTCATAACAAATGCTGTACATATTAGTCTTTAGCTCACCGGTATTAATAAATTCCCATTTTGCGCCATTGTAGTGCATCATCACTGCTTTACGTCCGCCGCCACCTTTACCAAACATAAAAATACCAACAGCATAAATAC
>JAKAMT010000052.1 GCA_021812705.1 Bacteroidota bacterium
CAGGTAAAAAACTGTTTGAGAGTTTCTGTAGGTACGCATGAAGAGAACGACCGTTTTATTAAAGAATTATTTGGAGTATTATAGTTTTGGCGCAAAAATTAAAAAACAAAAAAAGAATATCTTCCCATAAACGTGAAAGCAGCGAGACGCATATAACCGTAAAAGTGAATCTCGACGGCTCCGGCAAATATAAAATCAAAACCGGTATCGGTTTCTTTGACCATATGCTCGAGCAGTTCTCAAAACATTCGAACATAGATATTCAAATATCTGCAACAGGTGATCTGTATGTAGACGAGCACCACACTGTGGAAGATGTAGGCATTACGCTTGGTGAAACTCTTAGTACAGCCCTGCAGGATAGAAAAGGAATAGAAAGATTCGGATTTATGCTCCCTATGGATGATGCGCTGGCCTATTGCGCAATCGATCTTGGCGGCAGATCATATCTTGCGTTCAACTGCAAATTTAAAAGAGAAAAGATAGGCGAGTTTCCCACGGAATTATTCAAAGAATTTTTCAGGGGTTTATCTAAAGGCCTGCGGGCTAACATTCACTTGAAGGCGATCGGTGAAAACGATCATCACAAAGCAGAGGCGCTTTTCAAATCGATTGCGAAGGCTTTAAACAGCGCTTTAAAATATGATACAAGAAGCAAAGGTAAACTTCCTTCAACAAAAGGATTAATATGATCGCTTTAATAGATTACGGAGCGGGGAATACTGCTTCTGTGGCAAATGTTCTTGTAGAATTGAATTGCGAATTTAAAATTACCAACAGCGAATCCGATATTTGCCAATCCGATAAAATAATATTCCCTGGAGTGGGAGAAGCGTCATTTGCGATGCGCCGGCTTCATATGAGTAATCTGATTAATCTGCTGCGCATAGTTAAAAAGCCGCTGCTTGGAATTTGCCTGGGCATGCAGCTGTTATCGCAAAAATCGAAAGAAGGAAATGTATGCGGAATCGGAATATTTCCATACGAGACGGAAAAATTCGACGAATCAAATATTAAAGTCCCCCACATGGGATGGAATCAGATTAAACTTGTAAAATCTTCAAAATTATTCGAAGGAATAAAAGAAAACGAATATTTTTATTTTGCTCATTCTTATTTCGTACCTGTCAACGAGCACACAACCGCGGTTTCCTCATACGACGTCGAATTCTGCGCTGCGATGGAGAATGAAAATATCTACGGCGTCCAGTTCCACCCGGAAAAATCGGGCCATGCGGGCATTCAGTTAATTAAAAACTTCATTGAAAAATGCTAGCCATTCCCGCCATAGATATATTGGATGGAAAAGTTGTTCGGCTTTCCAAAGGTGATTTTGGTACGGCTAAAACTTATTCGGAGTCCGCTCTTAACCAGGCGTTAATTTATAACGACTTCCATTTTGATTGGATCCATATAGTAGATCTGTCCGGATCGAAAAATGGAAATTATTCTACCGCAAAAATTATAAATGAAATTAAAGACAGAACTTCAATCAAGATTCAGTTCGGCGGGGGAATAAGGAGTTATAATGATGCTCTGGAAATTATAAATGCCGGTGCAGATAAAATTATTCTCGGCTCTCTTCCTTTTCTAAATCCGCCCGAATTTCAAAAAATCCTCGAATTAATTGGAACGGACAAAATTATAATTGCCGCCGATGTAAAAAATGAAAAAATACTTTTGAAAGGATGGACGGAACAATCTGCAAAAGATTTAGAGAATCATATCAGTGAATATGAGAAAGCCGGTCTAAAACAGTTTTTAATCACGGATGTTGAGAAAGATGGAATGCTCATTGGACCGAATAATGAATTATACAAAGGACTCATAGGAAAATATGAGGCGATAAAAATCATCGCATCGGGTGGAATAGGAAACATGAGGGACATTTATGAACTTGATAAAACTGGATGTTACGCCGCTGTAATAGGCAGGGCAATTTATGAAAATAAAATTGATTTGAAGGAGTTGTCTGAATTTGGTAAGTAAAAGAATCATTCCATGCCTTGACGTTAAAGATGGAAGAGTAACTAAAGGTACAAATTTTATAAATCTGCGGGACGCCGGATCCGCCGTTGAGCTGGCTGACAAGTACTACAACGATGGAGCGGATGAATTGGTATTTCTTGATATCACCGCTACAATCGAAAAAAGAAAAACTCTCTTAGAACTGGTAAAAAATGTAGCACAGGTGCTTAGAATTCCTTTCACAGTAGGAGGCGGAATTTCTCAATTGAATGATATTGAGGCGCTATTGAGAGCCGGAGCCGATAAAGTTTCTCTTAACTCATCAATCGCTGCCAATCCTGCACTGATAACTGATGCTGCCAAAAGGTTCGGCAGTCAGGCTGTGGTAGCCGCAATTGATGTTAAAACATCTGCGGAATTAAAAAAAGTTTTTGTAAAAGGGGGCACTCAAGAAACAGAATTGGAAGCAATTAGCTGGTGCAAGAAAGTATGCGAACTCGGCGCCGGCGAAATTCTGCTGACCTCCATGGATCACGACGGTACAAAAGAGGGCTACGATCTTGAATTCCTGAGTAAAATAGTTAAAGAAGTTTCAATTCCCGTTATTGCTTCCGGCGGCGCGGGAAAACCTGAACACTTTCTGCATGCTTTCGAAATTGGAGTTGACGCATGCCTTGCAGCCGGTCTTTTCCATTTTAATGAGCTTAGCATTGTAGAACTTAAATCATTTCTAAAAACCAACGGGATTAATGTGCGCCTATGATAAATGCTGATGAATTGAATTTTGATAAACTTAACGGCCTGCTGCCTGCAGTCATTGTAGATAACATTACGAATCAGGTCCTGATGGTCGGCTTTATGAACCGTGAAGCCTTGGAAAAAACTTTAGAAATCAAAAAGGTCACTTTTTTCAGCAGATCCCGAAATGTTCTATGGACGAAAGGAGAGACTTCCGGTAATTATTTACATCTGGTAGATATTGAAAAAGATTGCGATGCCGATTCGATTCTTGTATACGCGAGTCCTTCCGGTCCAGTCTGCCATACAGGGAATTATTCCTGCTTCGGTACCGAAAAAAATAATCTTAATTTTCTTAATTACTTGAGTGAATTGATCAGAGAGAGAAAAAATACTCTTCCGGAAAAATCATATACGACAAAATTGTTTATGGAAGGTAGCGACAGGATTATACAGAAAGTGGGTGAAGAAGCTGTTGAGACCGTCATTGCGGCTAAGAATAGAGATAAAAAAGAGATAATCAACGAAACTTCCGACCTGCTTTTCCATCTGCTTGTGATGCTGGCGGATCAGGAGATAGAAGTGGAAGAAATAATTGATAATTTAATGAAGCGTCACAAACCCGATAATTAATTTCAACATTCAGCGGTAAATCATAATGACGAAAAGAGAAATAACTGGAAATATTTCTGATGAAATCATTATTTCTGGTAAATTCGAGAAAGATTACTACGAAGCTTGTAATTTTGAAAAAATATCAGTCCCAAATGTGAAAATAATTGATGTAGAATATTACAATTGTGTTTTTGACGGAGCCCAATTTGTTAAATCTTTATTTAAATCGTGCCGTTTCGAAAAATGCACATTCAAGAATTCTGATCTCAGTCTTATCACCGTGAGTGAAACATCATTCCTTGACACTAAATTTGTTAATTGCAAACTGATTGGCGTTGACTGGACTAAAAGTGCAAAACCTTTCAATGTTGATTTCGAAAACTCAAAAATGAACGACTCTGTATTTTTTAATATGGATTTGCGGTCAACAAAAATGACTGAATGCGAAATTCAAAACAGCGATTTTGAGAGGGCGAATCTAAGTAAAGCGGTTATGACTAAATCGGATCTCCTAAACACTTCTTTTTCCGACACAAATCTTTCTTTCGCAGATTTGCGCGAAGCAGTCAATTACAGGATCAATCCCGTTAATAATAATATTCGGAGAGCAAAATTTTCTTTGCCGGAAGCGGCGGCACTGCTGGAGCAGTGGGAAATTGAAATCGAATAATAAATAATGCCGATAGAAGAGGAATCATGGAAAAAATTATTGCCACAAAAAATAGTGATGTTATAATTCGATTTGCGGAGAAGAAAGATGTTCCCCTTATCCTGAGTCTTATTAGAGGAATCGCGGATTATGAAAAACTTCTTCACGAAGTTAAAGCGACTGAACAAAATCTTGAAAAATCTCTTTTCGGAGAGAATCCGTATGCGGAGATTGCTTTGGCATTCTATAAGAACGAGCCCGCCGGTTTCGCACTCTTTTTTCATAACTTTTCGACTTTTTTGGGGAAGCCCGGTATTTATCTCGAGGATTTATTTGTTAAACCGGAGTACAGGGGACTGGGGATAGGCAAACTTCTTCTAACTCTGCTAGGAAAAATTGCAGTTGAACGTGATTGCGGAAGAATTGAATGGAGCGTTCTGGATTGGAATGAATCTGCAATTCAATTCTATAAAAAACTTGGTGCGGTGCCTATGGACGAATGGACGGTATTCCGCGTTGCAGGTGATTCGATTCAAAAATTAGCGGAAAAGTTCGATGGTTAATATTTACCGGTACATGCATCGCTTAATTCAGAAACTGTTTTAAGCGTCTCCTTAATTTTCTTATTCTCAGCGAGTGATTTAATTATCCGGCTTCCCACAATCACTCCGTCGCAGTATGCCGAAATATTTTTAATGTCTTCAGGTTTTGAAATTCCGAATCCAATCATCATCTTGTTTTTATTCACCAACGAGTAAGTGCGCTTTAAATTCTCAATTGTCTCGATGCTGAAATTATCCCTCATTCCAGTTGTGCCTGTTGAGCTTACACAATAAACAAATCCCCGGCTCAATGAATCAATATATTTTATCCTTTCATCCGGCGAAGTGGGGGTTGAAAGCAAAATTATTTCAATTTCTTTGGTGAGGTTTGAATAAAATGAATCATATTCCTCTAGCGTCACATCGGGGACAATTAAACCGTTCACTCCAGAATTTTTAGCATCATTTAAAAACTTTGTGATGCCGTATTTTTTGATCGGATTGGCATAGCCCATTAATATTAACGGCTTGTCGGATCCGCTTCTGATATTCTGCGAGTAATAAAAAATATCTTTCATCTTCACGCCATTATTCAATGCAATTTGAGAAGAAGATTGAATCACCGGCCCATCTGCAAGCGGATCGCTGAAAGGTATTCCGATCTCTAGCATATCCGCGCCTGCATCAAGAATATTCAGCGCAGTTTCTGTAAAGTTATTTTTTTGAGGATAACCTGCCGTCAGAAAAACAGAGAGAGCTTTTTTCCCTTCTCGGTTTACCATTTCTACTTTTTCTCTAATAAAATTCACAATACGATCTCCAAACTTTTGTAATAATTATTTCATTTTCGATGACTTGAATTAATAATGGTTGACAGATCTTTATCTCCCCGTCCGCTTACATTTACAATGACCACTTCATCATTTTTTGTATTGTGAATGAATTTTTCCAAGTACGCTACAGCGTGCGCGCTCTCCAATGCGGGAAGAATTCCTTCCAGTTTAGTCAGCAGTCCCACTCCATCCAAAGCTTCATCATCGGTCACAGAAAAATATTTCACGCGGTTTCTCTCTTTTAAGTATGAATGTTCCGGTCCGACTCCGGGATAATCTAATCCCGCAGAAATAGAGTGGACCTCGGCAATTTGCCCCTCTTTATCCTGCAGAAGATAACTCATCATACCTTGAAAGATTCCCGGCTCTCCCAATGTGAGAGTGGCGCAATGCTTGCCGGAATTTATTCCCAATCCCGCCGCTTCTATACCGAATAAGGCAACTGATTCATCGTTGAGAAATTCGTTAAAAATTCCGATTGCGTTGGATCCTCCACCCACACATGCAACGATGTAATCCGGCAGCTTTTTTTCAACTTTAACTATCTGCTCTTTTGCTTCCTTTCCGATTATTGATTGAAAATCCCGGACAATCATAGGATAGGGGTGTGGTCCAACAACTGAACCGATTATGTAATGAGTGTCTTTCACATTTGCTGCCCAGTCTCGTATTGCCTCGCTGGTTGCGTCCTTAAGAGTCTTGCTGCCCGTAGAAACGGGGCGCACCTCTGCGCCGAGCAGTTTCATTCTGAATACATTCGGCTGCTGCCGCTCAATATCTTTCTCTCCCATATAAACAACGCATTCAAATCCGAACTTGGCGCACACAGTTGCAACTGCAACCCCATGCTGTCCGGCGCCAGTTTCAGCAATGATTCTTTTCTTGCCTAATCTCTTCGCTATAAGTATCTGTCCAAGTGCGTTATTCAACTTATGTGCGCCTGTGTGGCACAGATCCTCCCGTTTTAAATAAATCTTTGCTTTGCCGTAATGAGCCGTGAGCCGTTCGGCAAATGTAAGCGGAGTTGGTCTGCCGTTATAATGTTTCTGAAGCCGGTCGTATTCTCTCCGGAATTCTTTCCCGTTTTTTAATTTTGAATAGATTTCGGAAAGTTCACTCAACGCGGAGATAAGAGTTTCCGGAACATACATGCCTCCGTACTCGCCATATTTTCCTTTTGAATCCGGCATTTCTTTCTTACTCATATTTGCCCCTTAGATTATTAAAGAGTCCGAAAAATCTTTTCAATTTTTCTTCGCTCTTTTTCCCTGGAAATAATTCGATAGAGGAGGAAAGATCAACTCCTGCCGGTTTTATTTCTTTAAAAACATATTCGATATTTTTTTCGGAAATTCCCCCGGCAAGAATAATATTTGGTCTAACTAGATCGGGAATTTTATTCCATTCGAAAGTTTCTCCTGTGCCGCCGTGAATATTATGCACGTATGTATCGAGTAAAAAAGAGCAATTTTTATATTTATCAATCAATGAAAAATCGAATTCCTTTTTTATCCTGAAACATTTAATAACCGGAGGTACAATTTTATCGATGAAATACTGTGAAGCATTTTCGTAAACTTGAACTGCGTTTAAACCCGCTTGTTTTGATATAAAGTTAATTTCTTCGGGGCTTTTATCCACAAACACACCGATTTTCATAATAAAAGGGGATAGACCTGCGATAATATTCTCCGCCGAGACCGGATCGATATTCCTTTCGCTTTTATCATAAAAGACAAAACCAAGCGCATCTGCTCCAAGCCTGCTGCAGAGTTGTGCATCTTCTTGGTTTGTAATTCCGCAAATTTTAATTCTCATCTTTGCACCATTCAGAAAATTCTTCAAGACATTTTTTAATGTCAGATGATTTCATAAAATATTCTCCTACCAGAACGCCATTAACTTTAGCTCTCATTATCTTTTTAATATCTGCCTGTGAATTAATTCCGCTTTCCGAAATAAGAGTGATTTGTGCAGGAATCTTTTTTGAGATGGAATCAGTCGCGTTTATATCAACTTTAAAATCGTGCAGATCTCTGTTGTTAATACCGATAATTTTATTCTTTTCGAAATTTATTTTATTGATTTGAAATTCCGAATGAATTTCGAGTAATACTTCCAGACCTAACTCGTGGGCGGCACCTGTTAATTCATCGATCTGGTCTTTAGTCAGAATTTCTGAAATGAGCAGAACGGCATCGGCTCCATTTGCTTTTGTCTCATAGATTTGGAAAGGATCGAGAATAAAATCCTTTCTTAAAACAGGTTTGCGTTTGAAAGCTGCGATCTCTTTTATGAAGCTGATATTACCCATAAAATATTTCTGATCCGTCAATACGGATATTGCGCTTGCACTGCCTTGCATATAAATATCAGCAATTTGCAGATGGTCAAAAAATTCTTTCAATACACCCTTCGAAGGGCTGGCTTTCTTTATCTCGGCTATTATGCTCAAACCGCTATTCTCTTCAAGTGCGCTTCTGAAATTTATGTGAGGCGAATGAAACAATTCAAAATCCTCAAATGATTTTAATGAGTAAGTCTTTTTTAAGTTAGATATCTCTTCTTTTTTAGTGGTTATGATTTCTTTTAAAAAACTCATTTATATTTATCTCCGAATGATTTAAGCTCATTAAACTTATTTAAAGTATTTCCGGATAAAATTGAATCTTCAGCCATAGCGAGGCATTCGCCAAGATCATTGGAAAGCCCCGCGGCTTTGAGAGCTAATGCTGCATTTGCCGTAACAGCATAATAACCGGGTGTTTTTTCTTTTCCTGAAAAGATGTTGTAAATGATAGTCGCGTTTTCCGCGGCAGAGTGCCCCATTAAATCAGACAATTCGATTTTCGGAAATCCAAACGATTCATTTGTCAGTTGATATTTTATTTGTTGCCGGCGGAAATCAGTTTCAATTACCTCGGTCGTATGAGAAAGACTAATTTCGTCAAAAGAATTGTTAGTGCAGATGATGCAGACTTTTTCCATGTCTAGAAACTTGAAGGCTTCAGACATCAAAACAGCCGCCGAATTATTGTACGTCCCGATAAGTTGTCTCTTCGTTCCGGCAGGATTTGTCATTGGCCCGAGTATGTTAAATATAGAACGGAATTCCAATTCTTTTCTGATTGGAGTGACATGTTTCATTGCGGGGTGGTACATCGGCGCAAAAAGAAAGGCAATCCCAATCTCATTCAGCGCACGCTCAGAAAGTTCGGGAGAAAGTTGAATTTCAACTCCGAGTTCATGAAGAACATCCGAACTGCCGCATCTGCTTGAAATAGACCGATTGCCGTGCTTGGCCACCTTGATTCCCGCTCCCGCAACAACAAATGCAACCGCAGTAGAGATATTGAAAGTTCCGGATCCGTCGCCCCCGGTTCCGCATACATCAATCACCGTTCCTTCATTACATTTTATCCTGATCATTTTTTCGCGCATGGCTTGAACAAATCCGGCAACTTCTTCTGCCGATTCGCGCTTCATTTTGAGAGCTGTGAGAAGAGAAGCAATTTGGGAATTATTTTCCGCACCGCTCATTATCGAATACATGACCTCATATGCTTCCTTAAAAGAAAGATGATGTCCTTCAATTACTTTTTCCAATTGCATTTTCATGATTCTATCCAGTTTTTAATTAAAAATTTACCAAGCTCCGTTAGAATTGACTCGGGATGAAATTGAATTCCTTCTACGGGAAAAAATTTATGACGCACTCCCATTATTACTCTATCCTCACTTTCAGATGTAATGATTAAATCTCTGCTGATTGTGTTTCTATCAATTATCAGCGAATGGTACCTGCCGGCAATAAAATTCTGCGGTATATTTTTATAAATATTTTTGCCGTCATGTTTTATTGCCGACGGCTTACCGTGCATCAGTGAAGGGGCATGAATGATCTTGGCTCCGTACGAATATCCTATAGCCTGATGACCGAGGCAGACTCCTAGAATCGGGATTGAACTTCCAAAGTATTTTATTACATCAATCGAAATACCGGAATCTTCAGGCGTGCCGGGTCCGGGGGAGATAATAATTTTATCCGGATTCAGAGCATTAATTTCTCCGATAGAAATTTTATTATTCCTTTTTATAGTCAAATCAGTCGTGAAGAGACCCACTAACTGAACAAGATTGTATGTGAAAGAATCGTAGTTATCAATAAAAAGAATTTTCATCAATCACCTCCGCATTTTTCAGGGCGTTAATTAAAACGGCGGATTTATTCAGTATTTCTTTGTATTCCAATTCTGGTACGCTGTCTGCGACAATGCCTGCGCCTGCCTGCCAGAATATCTTGCTTCCCATAGAAAAAAAAGTTCTTATTGCTATGCACATATCCAAGTTCCCTCTGAAATCGATATACCCGACGGCGCCGGCATATACACTGCGGTTCATCTTTTCATATTCTTTAATCAGTTCGATTGCTCTAATTTTGGGTGCACCGGTTACAGTCCCGGCAGGAAAAGCTGCTTTTAAGGCATCGATGCAGTCCGACTGATCGTTTAATATTCCTTCCACTCGGGAAACAATATGCATCACATGAGAAAATCTGTTTATTTTCATTTTTTCGGAAAGACAAATTGAACCGTACTTGCACACGCGGCCAAGATCGTTCCGGGCCAAATCAACAAGCATCGTGTGTTCCGCTATCTCCTTCGGATCATTCAACAGCTCCTTTTCGAGCTTTAAATCCTCTTCTTTAGTTTTGCCTCGCCTTCGAGTGCCGGCGATTGGGAGAATTTCAGCTTTTCTGCCATTCACTTTTAAAAGATCTTCCGGAGAAGTGCCGATTATTTTCAAATCATTCTCAAATTCCATGTAATACATATAAGGAGAAGGATTAATTGTTCTTAGAGCCCTGAAGATATTAAAAGAATCACCTTTGAAATCTCCTTCGAATCTTTTTGAAAGAACAATCTGAATTACATCCCCGTTGTGGATATTTATTTTGCATTTTTCGACTAATGAGAGGAATGCATCTTCGTCATTATGATTGAGCTTTTGGAAATCAATTTTAAAATCGGACTTGTATCGAATCTCTTTTGATAATTGATATCTGAGATTTTGCAGAATAATTTTGGCAGAACTGTATTTTTGCGGGAGATCTTCTTTTTCTGTGACATCAACATTTGTAATTAAAATGATTTGTCGCTTCAAGTGATCGAATGCCACAATAGTCTTAAAAAATCCGAGTATCGAATCCGGGATATTGGAATCATTGTTCTTTTCAAACTTAAGAACTTCTTCAATCAACGAAACGTTTTCGAATCCAATGAAACCTGTAATTCCTCCGGTGAAGTAGGGAAGTGCTTCAATTGTCGGATAATTAAAACAGGAAATTTTTTTCTTCAGGTAATCAAAAAGATTTTCTTCAATTTTTATTTCGCAATTATTCGATCGCACTGTAAGTTTAGTGCCTTCATTTGAGATAATCTCGGCAGGGTCAATACCGATAAAGGAATATCTTGCAAGTCTTCCAATCCCTTCTACCGATTCCAGCAGAAAAGAAGCTGTATTCTCCTTTCTGATCTTCAGGTACGCAAGTACCGGGGTTAAAAAATCTGCTGAAATCATTTCGTACACCGGTACGAAATTAAATTCTGCACAATATTGTTCGAATTCCACGTAATTCATTAGTCTCCTTTAAAACAAAAAACCCTTCTCAGTGAGTACTAAGAAGGGTTAGATTTATTAAATATTTAATCAGCTTCAGGTCACTGGGATTTTACGGATATATAGACCAAGCCACCACCAATTCCGGCTATTTTGCAACTGATTATATTTTCTATTTACTGTTTTCATTTATATGTAAAAATATAATAAACTTGAATTATCGTCAAGCGAAATTTTAATTTTGAAAATGAAACCACTTTTTGACTTCGTCTATCTCATTTTGCGCGTCGTTTTGATGTAAGAATTCATTCCTGCTAGGTGAATAAATATAATTATGAGACCACTCTTCGGCATTCGCAACAACTTTTTCAACTGCAGATAAAATATAATCAAGTTCGGAATCTGTCATTGTAGGATGCAAAGACAAACGCACCCAGCCCGGTTTTTCAGAGAGGTCACCATTGTTGATTTTATCGGTGATTCGCTTCGATCTGTTCGGGTCCACGTGAAGAAGATAGTGCCCGTATGTTCCGGCGCATGAACATCCGCCGCGGACCTGAATTCCGAAGCGGTCATTCAGAAGCTTTACTATCAGATTATAATGGAGATCCTCTACATAAAATGAAATTATCCCCAGTCGGTCCCGGTTGCTGCTGGCTAATATGTGAAGAGACGGTATCTTATCGAAACGCATGAATACTTTTACCAAAAGTTCATGCTCGCGGTTTAGGATATTTTTCACAACCATCTCTTCTTTTAATTTTATTGCGAGTGCAGCTTTGATTGCTTGCAGAAACCCGGGAGTGCCGCCGTCCTCTCTTATCTCAATATCTTCGCTGAATTTATGTTCGCCCCAGGGATTTGTCCACTCTACAGTTCCTCCTCCTGGTTGATCCGGAACTTTCAAGTTGTACAGCTTTTTGTTGAAAATTAAAACTCCGGATGAACCAGGTCCGCCCAAAAACTTATGAGGAGAAAAAAAGATTGCATCAAATCTCTCTTCCGGATCATTGGGATGCATATTGATTTCTACATAAGGAGCAGATGCTGCATAGTCGATAAAGCACAAGCCTCCGTTTTTATGCATTATCTTTGCCATGGTATGCACCGGAGGCTGAACTCCCGTGACATTGGATGCGGCGGTGAATGAGCCGATTTTTAATTTTCTGTTTGCGTAAAATTTTAATTTTGATTCCAGATCGGATAGATCTGCCAATCCGTTTTCATCAGGCTCAATTATGACTATATCCGCTATCGTTTCCAGCCATGATGTCTGGTTCGAATGATGCTCCATGTGAGTAATAAATACAACCGGCTTATCTTCCAACGGTATGGAAATATATTTCTGAACCTGCTCGGGAATTCGCAAGCCGAAAATTCTCTGAAGCTTATTTACTGCGCCGGTCATCCCGTATCCGGAAAAAAGAATTACATCATCAGCGGATGCTTTTACGTGTTTCTTGATGATTCTTTTGGCCTCTTCGTATGCTTTGGTCATCGACGCGCCGGTAATAGATGATTCGGAATGGGTGTTCCCTACAAACGGATAGAAATTCTCGTTTAATAATTTTTCTATCGGTGCATACATGCGTCCGCTTGCAATCCAATCGGCATAAATAATTTTTTGAGTACAGCAGGGTGTTCTGAACTCATGGTCTATACCTAAAATATTATCCCTGTACTTTGTAAAATATTCTTCTAATGACATGACGAAATAATTTCTCTAATATTGTAAAAATTGTCCGTTTAATCTTTGAATCAGTGTCTAAAGGCCGCACTGATGCTGAAGCGCTTTTGAACAGAGACGTTCAGAAATATCGCCTAGCTCTGTTTCGTAACATTCCTCCGGATTGCAGCACGTTTGACAAACCCTCTTGTACGCTCTTACATCCAATAATTTTATATGCGGAGAGAAAAAATTATTTTTTATCGGTTCGTCCTTAAAGAGATCTGTGCTTAAGTATTTTTTGTTGTCATCCGGAAAAACGGTAACCACTACAGCATCTTTGCCAAGTTCTTCCTGAACCTTAATTGCACCGATGAAGTTTGCACCCGAGGAGATGCCTACACCGATGCCCAGTTCCTGAGCTAATTTTTGTGCCATGATTATCGAGTCGCCGTCATCTACATCAATTACGTTGTCTAAATAATTTAGATCTAAAATAGGGGGAATGAACTCATCGGATATCCCCTGAATGCGGTGCTTGCCGATCTTGTATCCAGTTGACAGTGTAGGCGAGTTGCTAGGTTCCAAGGGATACAATTTTATATCCGGAAATTTTTCCTTTAAGAATTTACCCGTGCCCATTATAGTTCCGCCGGTTCCTACACCCGCTATGAATGCGTCCGGTATCAGTTTGTGAAAGCACAACTGCCAATAAATTTCGGGTCCGGTTGTATTGTAATGTGCTTCGCTGTTATTGATATTTGAAAATTGATGGGGGAGAAATGAATCAGGTAATTGTCTTCCCAACTCTTCTGCGCGCTCTATGCTTCCTAAAAACCCGCCATCCTTTTTGCTAACAAGTTGGATTTTTGCGCCGAAACTTTTTATCAGATTGATCCTTTCCTGGCTCATCCAATCGGGCATAAATATAGTTACGTTATGTCCTAAAATTTTTCCCACAGAAGAAAAAGCAATGCCCGTATTGCCGCTTGTGGCCTCTATTATCATAGAGCCCGGCTTAAGACTGCCCGACAATGAAGCCTGTTTCAGAATATGGAACGCCATTCTGTCTTTGATGCTGCCCGTCAGATTTAAATTTTCTGCCTTTGCATAAATTTTTCTTTTTTCATTCTTGAATGAGAATGTTATCTCTAATAGAGGAGTGTTTCCTACTAAACTTGAGATAGCTGCTATCCTGTTTTTGATATCCATTTTCGAATTAGTTTTTATTATAAATTATTTCAACAAAGATACTATTTTAAATTCTGTTCCAACCAATCGGATATGTCCTTTAGAAATCCGTCCACAAATTCTTTTTTAATTGATTGGTACTCTGCCGGGCTGCCCGTAACGGCTTCCTGATACAGATGATTCGCTTTGTGAAATACGACCGACTTGATCTTATTATTGCCGCCCCGCTTCAAAGCTTCTTCAATTACAGGTTTATTCTGATTAACCGGGACTTGTAGATCTAATCCTCCGAATGTAAGAAGGACCGGTTGATTTATTTTACTTAAAATAAGAGACGGGTCGTATTGTATGTAATAATGAAACCACGGGTTATCGAACATTGCAATCTGGGATTGAACGGTTGAATTGATATAGGCATTTTTATCCTTGATGGAGTTTTTAATCTCGGGACTGAGAGTTTCAAAATCCTTTTGAGCGAATGTTTCAATATCTTTTCTAAGCGTCTCAAAATCTTTATTTTTTAAAAGTACATCGTTTATTTTTTTCTGGAGTTCAAGATTTTGGCCGATTATTTCATCCGAAACTTTGCCTGCTTTCAAAATCAGCCTCTGCTGCTCAAGGAGGATCTCTCCTCCCGGTAGCCCCGGTGCCGACATAAAAATCAAACAGGCGACATCTTTATTATTATCAGCTGCCAAAGCTGCTATTGATGCGCCTTCACTGTGACCTAAAAGTGATATTTTTTTTGAATCGATATTGCTCTGTTTCTTTAAAAAGTCGATTGCAGCTTTAGCGTCGTCGGCAAAATCCGCAGTTGTAGAACGCATTGTGTTTCCTGTCGAGCCGCCGACACCCCTGTCGTCATAACGCAGGACTGCAAAGCCGTGGCTGCTAAGATAATCTGCAATCCTTTCAAAAATCTTGAATCCAAGAATATCTTCATCCCGATTCTGAGGACCGTTTCCTGTAAGGAGAATAACGGTCGGGAATTTATTACCCGATTTAGGATAAGTTAAAGTGCCGGCTAATAAAATTCTACCGCTTTTGAACGCAACTTCCTCCTCAGAGTAGGAAAGAAGTTCAGATTTTTTTATTTCCGTCTGCACGGTTGCGCCGGTTTTTTTATTCTTGGTCAAATAAAATGAACCCTCAATACCGGCCTGAAGAATTTTTCCTTTAATCGAATCGGCTTTTAAATCTCCGTCAAATTTTGCGGTTCCGGCTTGACTGGGAAGTTCGAAGTGAATTTTATTTTTTTTGAATGTAAAAACTTGAAGCTGATATTCATTTAGTTTTTGAGAGGGGATACTCATAAAGCCGGCAAAACTATTTTTCGATTTAACAATTTTAAGCTGAAATTCTAACTGCATCGTTAACATTTTAATTTCGCCGCCCCATGTTCCGGCAATGTCTGATTGCGCATAGATTGGGAAAGCCAAAAGAAGCAAAACGGTGATTGCTTTAAGTATGATTTTCATAAAATGTCCGTTGCCGATTAATTTTACGAGAGGAAAAATAGTCAGTTTAAAACAAAAAAGCCGTCGCATTGCAACGGCTTTTCCGGGAATTTTATCCGAGATATGCTTTCAAATTTTTACTTCGGGTTGAGTGGCGAAGCCTTATTAACGCCTTCTCTTTAATCTGTCTCACTCTTTCTCTGGTAAGATTTAATTTTTCGCCAATCTCTTCCAGCGTCAATGAATGTTCTTTGCCAAGGCCAAAATAAAGGCGTATCACTTCGGCCTCTCTTTCTGTCAAAGTCGATAAAGATCTTTCGATCTCTGCCTTCAAAGATTCTTTCATCAAAATAAAATCAGGAGCTGGCTGATCTTCGTTAGGCATAACGTCGAGCAGACTGTTGTTGTTATCTTCGCTGTGAGCGAATGGAGCGTCCATTGAAACGTGGCGGCCTGCTATCTGCATTGCATAAGTTACGTCAGATACATCCATGTCCAGCTGATTGGCAATCTCTTCCGGACTTGGTCTTCTTTCATATTCCTGCTCGAGCTGGCTTAATGCCTTACCCATTTTATTGAGGGCGCCAACACGGTTAAGAGGCAAACGCACCATTCTTGACTGTTCTGCAATAGCCTGCATAATTGACTGGCGGATCCACCAAACGGCGTAAGAAATAAATTTAAATCCTCTCGTTTCGTCAAATCTTCTTCCAGCTTTTATTAAACCGAGATTTCCTTCATTGATCAGATCGCCCAGAGGTAAGCCCTGATTCTGGTACTGTTTTGCAACGCTAACAACAAATCTTAAATTAGCTTTAGTCAGTTTTTCCAAAGCCAATTGATCACCTTTTTTAATCTTTATTGCTAATTCAATCTCTTCATTCGGTGTGAGGAGATCTACTTTTCCGATCTCTTGAAGATATTGGTCTAAAGATTTGCTTTCACGATTTGTAAACTGCTTCGTTATCTTCAAATCTCTGCTTCTCCTTAATTGAGTTCATTAAAAAAATCTATAAAATAAAATTCTATCAGTTTTTACTTAAAAAAATTCATCAAAGTTCCTGGGTGAAGAGCATTAATCACCCTGATCCTAATTCTCCCAACTTTATTTAATTGCTTGTGGGATTCTTTTTGAGAGCCCGTATAAGTCAATAATTGAAGTAATATGATATGTTTTTATAAAAATCACCGCCCAAATATAAAAAAGTTAACGATTTCTACCTAATAAAATCTTTAACTCGGCATTCAACCGGATTTTCAATTACTTCTGAATTTGAGCTCAAAATCGTGATTTATCAGCTCCTTTTTAACCATCTTATTAATTTTTCCGCCAGTTTTGTCAGCGGAAGATGTTAAGAATCCATGCTCTTCTGCATAGTTTACCAAAAGGCTGTAGAGCATTTTCCTGGCTCTGTGCAAACGCGATCTTACCGTTCCAACGGGACAGTCAACAAAATCTGCTATCTCCTCGTATGTGTAACCTTCAATATCGCTAAGAAAAACTATTGTTCTAAATTCATCGGGGAGTGCGGAAAGCGCATCTGCTATTTGATCATCCAGTATGTCGCTGAATGCATCATTTTTGTAATGAACCGTTTTAACTTCATCTGCACTAATCGATTCATAAAAATTGTTGACATCATCATAATCAACTCTTAGAGGAGTTTTGCTTTTTTTCCTGAACTCATTTATGAAAGAATTTTTCATTATCTGGAAAATCCAGGCTTTCGCATTCGTGCCTTTTTGAAATTTATCAAAAAAACGGAATGATTTAAGCAATGTCTCCTGCACAAGATCGTCCGACTCGTCCGGATCATTGGTCATTTTGAGGGCGAAACTTCTTAAGGCTTCTGTATGAGGTAAAATTTCTTTTTCAAAATCTGAATATCGTTTATCAGTCAGCTTCTCTTTCATTTTCATCTCCTTAAATAACGTTGAAAGCAAAACGATAAGCGCATACTAAAAGTTCATTTAATGGGGTGAATTCAAAGGAGAAAAAGATTTCAAGAATCTTTCTGCAGAAAAATGATAGGCGTGTGCGGAAAATTGCGTCTGTGAAATAAATATTAATAAAAAAAATCTTAATTTAGCGACGCTAAAAAAATGAAAAAACGGAGAATGAATGAAAATTAAACCGCTCTATATTTATCTTGGAATATTTGTTGTTTTTGTTGCAGCTGTAATCTTTTTTTCAAGAACGACAAAACAGTCCAATCCAAATATGAACAGCAATAGTGCTGCTCAGATGCCAGACGATGATGTTCATGGAAAAATGAAATCTCAAGGAAACGGCGACTCTCCTTCCAAATCGAATTTGATGGCGGATGCGGCAGAAAAGATAAATAAGATTAAATCAGAATACGAAAAGAATCCGAACGATACTTCGAAAGTATTCAAGTATGCAGAAGTTCTTATCGGACATAATCCTGATAAAGCTGTAAAACTATACGAGAAAATCTTAAAAGTCGGCCCTAAAAGAATTGACGTTCTTCTTCAGCTCACTTACGTTTCCTTCAATATGGGTGATGTAAAAAAAGCCGAGGAATATAATTCCAAAGTTCTCTCAATTGAACCCAATAACCTGATAGCAAAATTCAATGTAGGCGGATTGGCGCAGGCAAAAGGAGACGAGAACAAAGCTAAAGCTGTTTGGCAGGAACTCTCTTCAAAATATCCTCAAACTGAAGTAGGCAAGATTGCAACTGAACTAATTAAGCAGATGTCTCAGCCAGCGGCTAAAACAAAATAATTGTAAAACTTTTATAGCTGCCCCGACAGCCGGCGCTTCCGCCTGCTGCCGGGATTTTTTTTATCTGTAAATATTTTTGTGATAAGTGATTTTGGAACTTCCTCAAAATAGAGATTCTTAATCCTGATTTTTCCCGGGCGATTAGGCCAGATCTCATTGCTCTCTTGTAATGACTGTACACTTCGCACTGATTTGTCAAATTTAGATTTATCTGCAATTACGTAGAACGGTTTTTTAAAATGTTTTGCCAGAATGGCAAGTTGCAGGCTCCCCATTTTATTTACTGCATTTTTATTCCTAAGAATCTTGTCGGCGCCTGTCAGAATGCACCCGCATCTTTTTACGGCATCAGCCATCATGGATTCTGTTATCATTTCAACGTTATAACCCCGCTTCTGAATATCTTTTGCAAAAATTCTCCCCTCAAACATAGGTCTCGATTCTGAAACAATAATTAATCTTCTCTTTTTGTTACTCAATTTATAAAGCAGTTTTGCGACGCTTCCGCTGTTCGATAGCGTGAGAATAATATTCTTGTTAAGTAAATAGGGGAGTGCTCTCTTATAAATTATCTCGACCGATTCCTCATCGCGATGTTCAAATTCTTCGAAATATTTTCTCCTCAAATTCTTGTTTGAAAGCAGCGGCTCAAGATTATTCAAATAGCTCTGTATGTTT
>JAKAMT010000210.1 GCA_021812705.1 Bacteroidota bacterium
ACTGGAGAGATACGATACGCACCCGCAGACGGAACACCCGAAATAAAAAAAGCGATCATCCGCTATACGGAAGAATTTTATCACAGAAAAGTTAATCCTGAAAATGTTATCGCTTCCGGCGGCGCTAAACAGGCAATAATGGTAGCCCTGCAGGCAATACTTAATCCGCAGGAGGAAGTTATCTATCCCGCGCCTTACTGGGTTAGCTATCCCGATATGGCAAAATTGTGCGGCGCAATCGGTGTTGCGGCGCTTCCGGAGGACGGAACTTTTTATCCCCGCTTAAAAGATATTGAAATGCGCGTCGGCTCTTACACACGCGCGGTTATTATAAACAGTCCCAATAATCCTTCCGGCGCAATGTATTCGGAAGAATTCATAGCGGATATAGTGGACTTCTGCGAGAGAAAAGGGATCTATCTTATAATGGACGATATTTATCACAGACTTATTTTCGACGGAAGAAAACCTTTAAGCGCTTTCGACTACACAAAAAAATCGGTTGAAGAATCAAAAATCATAATCATCAACGGAGTATCGAAGCAGTATGCAATGACCGGCTTCAGAATCGGCTGGGCGGTAGGCAACAAAAAACTTATCGAGGCGATGACAAACATTCAGGGGCATCAGACTTCCGGTCCATCGGTGCTTCTTCAGAAAGCGGCAGCCGGCGCGCTGAACGGAATTCAATCGAGCGTAGAAAGTCTGCGCGTCACTTTGGAGAACAACAGAAA
Source organism: Bacteroidota bacterium (assembly GCA_021812705.1). Taxonomy (GTDB): domain Bacteria; phylum Bacteroidota; class Ignavibacteria; order Ignavibacteriales; family Melioribacteraceae; genus Fen-1258. Next base: position 735 of record JAKAMT010000210.1, read on the forward strand.
TGTTCTTATGGAACAGCTCCGCTCTTTCAGCGGCGTTAAAGTTTATGTGCCTGACGGAACATTCTATTCGTTCGCGGATTTCTCCGCTTATGACAAAGATTCGCAGAAGCTCTCTCAATTTCTGATCGATAAAGTAATGGTGCTCACCGTTCCCGGCAAGGAATTCGGACTGGACGGATTTTTGCGCATAAGCTACTGCGGCACTATCAAAGATATTACGGACGGAATTGAAAGAATGAAGTGGGCGCTGGATCCGAACGCGCCGAATGAACTTTATATTGGCGACCGCAAATTAGTGAGGGATTGGTCATGAGTAAATATTTAGAATTCAATACTCCTGCTCTTAAACAGGCGCTCGATCTGGCTTCCGACTTCCGTCTGAAGAATCATGGCATTACAAATTTAGACCGCGTTTACTGGAATCTTCCCGAGGAAGCTCTCTACGAAGAGATAATATTCCGCAACGAAGGAAAGATCGGCAAGCACGGCGCTCTTCTTGTCAATACCGGCAAGCATACCGCGCGCGCCGCATCGGATAAATTTATTGTGAGAGAAGAATCCTCAATGAAAGATATCTGGTGGGGAACGTACAACCGTCCCTATGCACACTCGATGTGGTCTCAATTGATGGGAAGATTTCAGGCGTGGGCTCAGGGTGAAGAACTCTTTGTGCAGGATTGTTACGCGGGCGCGGATCCGGAATATAAACTTCCGGTGCGCATTATAACCGAGAAAGCGTGGCACAGCCTCTTTGCGCGCAATATGTTTATTACAACAAACGACAGGGATGAACTGAAAAAATTCGTTCCGGAATTTACTGTTATTGCGGTGCCCGGATTTAAATTAGATCCGATTTCCGACGGCACACGTTCCGATACGGGAATTATTCTTAACTTCGATCAGAGAACGGCGATTATTGCCAACACTTTATATGCAGGCGAAATTAAAAAATCCGTTTTCACGGTTTTAAATTTTCTTCTCACATATAAGGATGTTCTTCCGATGCACTGTTCCGCGAACGTGGGAGACAGCGGTGATGTAGCACTCTTCTTCGGATTGAGCGGCACGGGAAAAACAACTCTTTCGGCAGATCCGAAACGCAAACTTATCGGCGACGACGAGCACGGATGGAGCGCGCACGGAGTATTTAATTTTGAAGCGGGATGCTATGCAAAAGTAATACGACTTTCAGCCGAGCACGAGCCGCAGATTTATGAAACAACGCGCCGCTTCGGAACGGTGCTCGAAAATGTCGTATGGGATCCCACTTCAAGAATGATCGACCTGGACGACGATTCGATAACTGAAAACACACGCGCTTCATATCCGATCAGATTTATTCCGAACGTGATTGAAGACGGATACGTGCGCACGCATCCTAAAAATATTATTTTCCTCACTTGCGACGCGTCAGGCGTAATGCCTCCGATTGCAAAACTGAATCCGGAACAGGCGCAGTACCATTTCATCAGCGGATACACTTCGAAGATTGCCGGAACGGAGATCGGTTTAGGCATTGAACCTCAGATAACTTTTTCCGCATGTTTCGGAGGCCCTTTTATGGTGCGTCATCCGTTCGAATACGCGGAAATGCTGAAGCAGAGAATGCTGAAGCACGGCGCCAATGTATGGCTGGTTAATACGGGATGGGTCGGCGGCAGATTCGGAGTGGGAAAAAGAATAAGCATACGCCACACAAGAAATCTTTTGAATGCCGCGCTCGAAGGAAAACTGGACAACGTGAAATACAGAAAAGATAAATTGTTCGGCTATGAAGTTCCGATGAGCTGCCCCGACGTGCCGGAAGATGTTCTCTATCCGGAAAATTCATGGGGCAACAAGGATGAATACTGGAAAAAATACGACGCGCTTGCCGCACGCTTTGTAGAGAACTTTAAATTATTTGAAAAAGGATCTTCTCAGGATGTTATTAATGCAGGACCGAAGAGATTATCCAAGATCTGATTATTTGCACCGGGACTTTTAATAAGTCCCGGTTTTTTCGGAGCATAAAATGAAAACAAAAAAGATTCTCCCGCTATTAATTTTTTCCGCTTTCTCACTTCTTATTTCATGCAAAGACGCCGGTGAAATTACGGCCATAGACGGCATTAATGTTAACGTAAAGAATTCCCCCTCTGTTGCAAATGTTAAAAATTCTCTCTCTTTTTCAGTCAAAGGGGAGATGTATAACGCGGCTTTGGAATATAATGTTTCATTTGAAAAGACGGAATTCGACATGGCGCTCGCGATCACCAATCTGACTGCGGGAAGCATTACAATCCAGGTTTACAACAGCACAAAACAGATGCTCTACACAAGAGACTTCCCTGACAAAATCTCACTGGCTCAAACCGTCACACTCGAAGAATTTCCGACCAAAATTAAATTTATATTTAACAATTTCACCGGAGATTTCAGCTCGGCGATGAGCGTTAAATAATCATCTTCTTTTCACGGCGGCTTTCTATTTTACCGGCGCAGATATATATTGCCCACGGCGTTATATATTTTATAAGATCATTTAATTTATTTTTTCTGTCGAATAAAATTTTACGGAGATTTAATTGTTTACATCGGACCGCGTAAAAAAAATCGGAATTTCCCCCACGATGAAGATCGCCGCAGAAGCGATTGGGATGAAAGAGAGAGGTGAAAATATTATCGATCTCTCCGTAGGCGAACCGGATTTTCCGACTCCCCTCAATATCAAAGATGCCGCAAAATCCGCCATCGATAATAATTTTACAAAGTACACGGCAAACCAGGGGCGGCGCGATCTGAGGGAAGCAATTGCGCGCAAACTTAAAAACGAAAACGGCGTTCAATATTCAGCAGACGAAATAATTGTTTCTACCGGCGCCAAGCAGTGCATCTACAACGCCGTCCAGTCCCTTGTGAATGAAAATGACGAGGTGCTCTTTTCTTCCCCCTATTATGTCTCCTATCCCGAGATGGTCTCACTGGCCGGGGGACGTTCCGTAATTCTGCCCGCCTCCGAGGAGACAAATTTTAATTTCACCGCGGAACAGTTGGAGAAAGCAATTACCCCCTCTTCAAAAGTTCTGATACTCAATTATCCGTGCAATCCCACCGGCTCATGTTTTACTAAAAAGGAATTATCGGAGATAGCGGAAATAGTTGCTGATAAAAATTTAACCGTGATCAGCGATGAAATCTATGAGAATCTTATTTACGGCGGCAATAAATTTACAAGTTTCGCATCCCTGAGCAGCGCGGCAAAAGAGAGAACTGTTCTGATAAACGGTTTTTCAAAATCGTACGCCATGACGGGATGGCGGATAGGATACGCTGCGGGGCCGGAAGAGATAATAAGCGGCATGAACAAAGTGCA
>JAKAMT010000211.1 GCA_021812705.1 Bacteroidota bacterium
CAGATCCTTTGATAGTGCCACCCACAACTTCATGCATTCTATTCAAACTTCTTAAAAATGTTGATTTACCGCATCCGGAAGGACCGATAATAGCCACAACCTTGTTTTTAGGAATCTCCAATGATACATTTTTCAGAACCTGGTTCTTGCCGTAAAATGCATCCAGATTTTTTATTGATAATTTTGTTTCCATCTTCAAATGATTTTTAATTTGTTTTATATTTTGATCGTGTAATAATTCTGAAGAGAAGACTTAAAATTGATATTAACAAGATCAGCACTAGTGCGGCAGTCCACGCCTGCTGATTCCAGTCTTCAAACGGCGACTTTGCGTAATCGTAGATGTACACCGTGAGTGATGCAATCGGCTGACCAATGCTCGTCGACCAGAATCTGTTTCCTAAAGCTGTGAATAGAAGAGGTGCTGTTTCACCCGCAGCTCTGGAGAGTCCTAAAAGCACACCCGTTGCGATTCCCTTCCAGGCGGTTCGAAGGACAATGGCCAAAGTTGTTTTCCATTTTGGAATTCCGAGTGCCAAGCCAGCCTCTCTTAAAGTATGGGGCACTAATTTTATCATCTCTTCTGTAGTTCTGGTAACTGTTGGAATCATCAGAATGCCAAGCGCAATTCCCCCTGCCAGCGCCGAGAAATGCTTCATGGGAATTACAATCATCGTATAAACTACGACTCCGACAACGATTGAAGGAACACCGCTAAGTACATCCGTTAAGAATCTAACGAGGAATCCGAATTTGTTCTTACCGAATTCCGATAGATAGATGCCGGTCATTATTCCCACCGGAATTCCGATTAAACCTCCGGTACCAATTAAAATTAAAGTTCCCGCAATTGCATTAGCCATTCCCCCGCCAGTTTCACCTACCGGCTTAGGCATTGAAATAAAGAAATCGGGACTAAGGTAAGTAACACCTTTTGAGATTGTATAATAAAAAATAAGCACGAGCGGAACCACTGCGCAAAGGGTAGCTATCAGAGTAAGAGAAAACATTAAAAGATTTGTTATTTTTTTCCAGTAGTAAGAATAATTTGAACTCATTTTGCAGGCTCCCATTTTCTATTCATACTCCAAACGAGAAGTCGAGCCAGCGAGTTGACAACAATGGTAATTACAAATAAGACCAGCGCGAGCTGAATTAAAGCGCTCATATACATTTCCGAAGTGGCTTCACTGAATTCATTTGCGATGACACTCGCAAGTGTATATGAAGGATCAAATAGAGACGGTGAAATAAGAGCCCGATTTCCAATAACCATAGTAACTGCCATCGTTTCCCCTATTGCCCGTCCGAGTCCCAACATTGTCGCACCAAGAATTCCCGATCGTGCATCCTTTAGGATAATCAAAGTGGACTGCCATTTTGTTGCTCCAAGGGCCAAAGCAGCCTCTCGTTGTGAATGAGGAATAGACTTAAGCACATCGCGCGAGATCGAAGAGATGATCGGGAGGATCATAACTGCTAAAATTAAAACCGCAGCCAATAAACCAAAGCCGTAAGGAGCGCCTTTAAAGAGCGGCAGAAATCCCAACTTATCGGAAAGATACGGTTCAACATCATTTCTTATCCAGGGCACCAGAACAAAGATTCCCCACAATCCGTAAATCACGCTGGGAATGCCCGCCAGGAGTTCCACTAAGAACGAAAGCGGTTTTTCGAGCCACGCCGGTGCTACTTCCGCCAAAAAAATTGCAACTCCAAGACTCAATGGAAGTGAAATTATAAGGGCAAGTAAAGATGAAACTATTGTTCCATAAATAATTGGAAGCGCACCATAAATTTCCTGTACCGGATCCCAAGTGGAATTGACTAAAAAATTCCAGCCGAATTTATCAATTGACAGCTTTGATCCCATATACATCTCATAACCCATCAATACGACTAGCAGAAAAACCGACCCTGCAAAAAACAGAGTCAGTTTTTCGAATATCAGATCGCCGATATTATGAGATGAAAATATTTTCTTGAAAAATTTACTTTCAGTTTTTTTTAGATTGCTCAAAATTATTTCCGGTAACTATTTGATCTTCTTTCCGTTAGCAGTTATTGTGGAAATATTTTTTTCACACATTTTAACTACCGACTTTGGTAAAGGCGCATAATAGAGTTCTGCCGCAAAAGACTGTCCTTTTCCCATAGCCCATTTCAAAAAATTGACAAGCGCAGCGGCCTTTGTTTGATCTTTCATATTTTGATAAATAAGCAGCCATGTAAATCCGGAGATCGGATAAGAATTTTTTCCGTCCGGGTCGGTAATTGAAACGCGAAGATCGGAAGGCATTTTTTTAGATGCGCCTTCTGCAGCAGCGCTTACAGATTCGAAAGAAGCCTGAACAAAGCTGCCTGCTTTATTTTTCATATTAGCATAACTAATTTTATTTTGAACCGCGTACGCCAATTCAACATAGCCGATTGAACCCGCGGTTTGTTTAACCAATCCCGCAACTCCGTCATTTCCTTTTCCGCCCAGCCCCACCGGCCAATTCACAGAGGTCCCCTTGCCTACTTTTGATTCCCATTCCTTGCTTACTTTACTTAAATAATCCGTGAAGATAAATGAAGTCCCGCTTCCGTCGGAGCGATGAGCCACTACGATAGCTTTATCCGGCAGATTCAATTTGGGATTCAATTTTTTTATGGCACTATCATTCCACTTAATAATTTTACCCAGATAGATATCGGCAAGCACATTTCCGTCAAGATTTAATCCGGATACACCGGGCACGTTATAAGCTACAACAACGGCGCCCAAAACCGTGGGAATATGAAGGATATTTGTATTCTGTTTTGATTTAGCTTCTTCCAGTTGTTTCTCATTCATCGGACCGTCTGAAGCGCCGAAATCCACAGTACCTTCCGTCACCTGTTTTATTCCGCCGCCGCTTCCGATTGCCTGATAATTAAATTGAACACCGGTTTGATTTTTATATTCATCGAACCATTTTGAATAGATCACTGCCGGGAATGTTGCGCCGGCACCGTTGAGCTGTAATTGAGCGCTTGCTATCGAAGAGATTGAAAGCATTAAAAACAGCGCCGGAATAATTTTTCTAAAATTCATTTTATTCTCCTTTAACTTTTTTAATTTCTTAGAAAGTGAATGATACTGTTATTCTTCCCTGTAAATTGCTGGAAGATGTTGAACCGTTTGAATTAACCGCTTTTTCCGGAGTGAAAGCCTCTATATTTGGAATTATGCTGACATTCTTTGCGGCTTTATAATCTATACCGGCTAAGAAAAGAGTTGTTTTGTTATTGTCAAGATCGGTATTCGGGTCGTAGCTGTCATATCTGGCAACAAATTTGAATTTTTCAGATAACGCCACCCATCCCCAGAATGAAAGCCCCAGTGAATTCTGATTCATCAGTGCGCCTGTTGTTTTATATCCGTTCTGTATAGTTCTGGTGAATCCTTCAAGACCTACCGCGAAATCACTTTTCTGCTGGTAGCTTAAAAACAGAGCCGCGACTGTTGCATTGTTCGATTTATCAGTCAAGTCGAACGCATCTTTTACGTCGGGTTTAACGGCAAGATCATAATATAGTGTAGCCTGAAGACCATCCAGCGGTTTTAAGTGAATCAAAGCGTAGTATCTTTTATACTTATCATTTTCCGGAGCGTTGCCGGAATTGTTTGCAATCTTAATCCAATAATTTACTGTTCCGTTATCGGTAAGTTTACCTTTAAGGTCAACTCCAAAATCTCTCGATGGAACAATTCCGTTCAGGTCCATCGTAGTTTTTTCTAACGCGCGGTAACCCCATGCGCCTTCAGAAATATCAAATGCAGGAGTTGGAGAAATTCCCACAAAAAGATCAGAACCGCTAAAAATGCTTTTCCATTTCAGATAAGCATCTTTTACCATCACGCCAAGCTTGCCGCCGTTTGTATTCGACGCGGCGCTCTGATCCGTCTCTGTTCTGAAACGGGCGTCAAAATTTTCAGATACAAAAATATCTGCAGTGAAATAGATTCTTCTGAACTGGAAGCCGTTAAAATTTACCTGACTGCCGTCAACATTGCTTATGTTATAAAAATAATCACCGAACATCAGTCCGCTGAATTTAA
>JAKAMT010000053.1 GCA_021812705.1 Bacteroidota bacterium
TAAGCGGGAACCGCTAGAGATGGATGGGGGCACAACTTTTTATTTTGTAACGGATGGAATTAATGCCGCGCTCGAAAGAGCTTTTAATTCCGCTAACGGAAAAGATGTGCGGCTCGGCGGAGGCGTTAATACAATCCGCCAATATCTTAAAGCGCAATTAATTGATGAACTGCATCTGGCCCAATCGCCTGTGATATTAGGAAGAGGCGAAATTCTTTTTTCGGGTCTGGATCTAAAATCGTTGGGATATGAATGTGTGGAAAATATTCCCACCGAGAAGGCGATGCATTTAATAATAAAAAAATAAACTGGGCTGCAGAGCATTAAAGAAAACGAAAACATGATCCATGGCAATGTGTCATTATCTCTAATTGTTAACGCTCAGGCATTTCGATTAAAAAGGTGTATAAATAATTCGCTTATGATTTATAAATAGGGAATTGTTTCACCTTAAGCAATCACTCCGGTTGTGGCTACTTTTGCCAATTGATATTCGGCTTTAAATTTTTTTGTGCGCATTCCCTTAAATACATATTCATCAGATTCTGATAAGGGATGTCAATTTCTGAAGCCAATTTTTTAAAGTACTCAACAGTTTCTTTCTCAATACGGATTGAAATCTGTTTTTTAAGTTTTTTTATATACGGATTCTTAATTGAATCACTAAAATCATATTCTTTTTTCATTCTATTTCACCTGATTGTAATATTTAGTTTCAGTTTTGGTTGCCTTGCGTGCAGAAATTATTCTAATTACTTCATCATTCTCCTTGTAGGTATGCACAACAACAAGAAGTCTTAATTTTATTGTAATTCCTAAAATTATAAACCGCTCTTCGGATTTTGAATGTTCGGGATCGGAAATGAGTCTGGCATTTTCATCAAAAAAAACAGTTCTTGCTTCTTCAAAAGAAATTTTGTGCCTTCTGAGGTTGGTAAGATTTTTATTTTGATCCCAGATAAAACGCATAAAACTATATTGCTGTTATAATTATATTATAATGCTGCCTTAATCTATTTAAAAAGATGAACACAGTCAATTAAAATAGCTTAACATACCAACTGTGGGACACCGCCAGTTTTATGCGCATTGAAAAAACTTAGAAACAGGACCGTAAACACTTCTTAAAAACTTAAAAGAATCTTTATTAGGTATTTATATTCCAAAACAATAAATTTAAGCCCGTCAAAAATTCTTGCGTTTAAAAATCTTTTTTAATTAAGATGAGTTATAAAGTTTTGGAAATAAAATTTAGCGGTCTCTTATTTAATCATTCACATCGTTTAAGTTTCAGTAGAGATTAAGGTTTTCTATGGGTGCGATAATAGTTTTACTTACTTTAGCCGCGGTAGTAGCTCTTTATTTTTATAATAATCCGCTAAAACATGGCAGATGGTTTCTTATTAGAAGATTTATAAACTGGTTTCCGCTTGGAATGACTTATGCATTTTTATATATGGGCCGTTATAATCTCAACGTCTCAAAAAATGCGCTTGGAAGCTTGATGACCAAAGAAGACTTCGGTCTTATCTTTGCCGCGGGCACAATTACCTACGCGCTTTCGTTTCTAATTAATGGGCCATTGGTAGATAAATATGGCGGAAAAACCGGTATAATCGTTTCGGCAGTCGGTTCTGCAGTCGCAAATATTTTACTTGGAATTTTAACCTATTTTGTAGTTACGGGTCAGTTTCATCAGAATCTGTTGACGGCTTTTTCTTTTCTGTACGCACTTAATATGTATTTTCAAAGTTTCGGCGCCATGTCTATTATAAAAGTAAAAGCATACTGGTTCCACGTTAGAGAGAGAGGCGTATTCGGCGCCATCTTCGGAACGCTGATCTCGTTTGGAGTCTATTTCGCGTTTGACTGGGGACAGGCAATTGTAGATATGGTAAAAATAAATCCGGCAGTACCGGATACATGGCTCAGCAGCCTGCTGAAAAGTATTTTTGCTTTGAAGAGCGGTTCAATAGATGCGGTCTGGGCAGTATTCTTTGTCCCTGCCGCGGTAATGATCTTCTGGGCAATTATGGATTTGCTGTTAATTAAAGATACACCCGAAGAAGCAAATTTTCCTCCGTTCGATCCGTACGATGCATCATCCGATGAGATGGATAAAGAATATACCGCGATGGATCTGATCAAGAGAGTTTTTACAAGTCCGCTGATGTTGATGTTCGCTTTTATCGAATTGACTTCCGGCGTTCTGAGAAACGGAATTATGCAGTGGTATTTAATTTTTGCGCATGAAATAAAACAGCCGGGTGCGGAATTTTTTCTTGAGCACTGGGGACTGCTTCTCTGCATCTTCGGAATTATCGGGGGATTTATGGGCGGACTTGTTTCCGATAACTTTTTCCAATCGAGAAGAGGACCGCCGGTTGTATTCCTTTCGCTTCTGATGTTCATCCTCACAGCGTTGATGGCGGTATTTTTATACTCATCGCCTCTGATAGTAGGATGGGCTGCAGTGTTAATCTCTATGGCAGTAATAGGTGTTCATTCTTTGATGTCGGGAACGGCAGCCGCGGATTTCGGAGGAAGAAAAACCACGGCAACAAGTTCCGGTATTATTGACGGCTTTGTTTATCTGGGAAGCGGACTCCAGTCCTTCAGTCTCGGATATCTAACAAGCTGGGATTGGCACTGGTGGCCGGTCTTCTTGATGCCGTTCGCACTGATCGGAATGTATCTGGCATTAAGAATCTGGAAGGAACTGCCGGAAGCGACCAAGAGATATATTAAATTGGTCGAGAATGAGTCGGAAGCTTAGAATATTTTGATATATAAATTGAACGGGTCCAAAATATTGCGGACCCGTTTTTATTTTAAATTAGCCGGAATAAAAATAAACGGCTTAATGAATATTTGATCTTTAGATGTTACATTGCGCGAAATAAAATTACGGATTAAGATGCTCGATAAGATTCTCTCTTTTTTCAAACCGGATCCGCCGGCTCCGCTTGAAACCGACAAATTAATTCTGGATAAAAAATACAGACGCTACCGCTGGTCTGTATTCCTCTCCTCAACAATCGGTTACTCCTTTTATTATGTGTGCCGGCTGAGCATCAACGTAATGAAAAAACCGATACTCGACGAAAAAATTTTTACTGAAACGCAGCTGGGACTTATAGGTTCCTCTCTCTTCTTCTCTTACGCGCTCGGAAAACTGGTGAACGGATTTTTATCCGATCATATAAACATAAGACGCTTTATGGCACTGGGCCTGTTCGTATCGGCTGTTATAAATTTAATCCTCGGCTCGCAATCTATGTTCATCTTCTTTATAATTTTATGGGGAATGAACGGATGGTTCCAGGCGATCGGCTCGAATACAAGCGTCGTCGCTTTGACAAGATGGTTCAGCAAAAAAGAGAGGGGAACATATTACGGATTCGGAAGCGTGAGTCTGAGCTTCGGTGAATTGATAACATTTATCTTCACTTCATTCATCGTAACCGCTTTCGGATGGAGAGCCGGATTCGGAAGCTCGGCCATAATAGGATTCATAGGCGCCGCGCTTATCTTTAAATATTTTTACGACACTCCGGAAAGCAAAGGACTTGTTCCCGTTTCCGAATATAAAAATGATCCGGAAGTGATTTCGCCTAAAGAAAAATCGGTAACATCTGAGCAGCTTGGGCTTCTGAAAAATCCCGCGATATGGATACTGGCATTGGCGGGACTTTTTATTTATGTCGTACGTTATTCAATTAACAGCTGGGGAATTTTATTTCTGCAGGAGCAGAAAAGTTATTCTGCTCTGGAAGCCAGTTCAATAATTTCGATCTCCTCAATTTTCGGGATGATAGGAACTGTTTCTTCCGGATTGATCTCCGATAAAATTTTTAAAGCAAGGAGAAATATTCCCGCCCTCATATTCGGAATATTGAACGCGGTATCGCTTGCACTTTTTCTTCTCGCGCCAAAAAATTTTTTATGGGCAGATATTACAAGCATGGTTCTTTTCGGAACCAGCATAGGCGTGCTTGTCTGTTATTTGGGCGGCCTGATGGCATTGGATCTGGCACCCAAAAAAGCTGCGGGTGCCGTGATGGGAATGATCGGAATAATCAGCTACTTCGGCGCGGGCCTGCAGGATATTATCAGCGGCTATCTGATGGAGCACAGCAAAGTTCTGACAGGCAATGCCTGGCATTATGATTTTACGTCAATCAATCTTTTCTGGATCGGTTCGTCCGTATTATCCTTCGTTCTGCCCCTGACGGTCTGGAATGCGCGCAAAGGGAAGTAATTCATCCCATTATAAAGAGTGATTAACCGTTCTGCAGGCACGGCGGATAAGGTTAATAGTGTGAATTTAAATCAAAAGGCGGATTTTAAGCCGAAAAGACCTGCCCGATGCATCAAACAAAAATTGCATTTAAGAGGGGGTTAGTCTAAATTTAGCGCCTAAAATTTTACTATTTCTAAATCGGAGGTCGTTTTCTATGCCCATGATGGCCCGAATGAGGAGTTTAGCTCCCTGGTTTATGCTTACCGTCGGCGGTGTTTTTGTTCTATTCATGGTTCTGTCTGATTCTAAAGTAACGGATCTTCTTCACCAGCAGAAACAGAACGTCGGTTCTATTGCAGGAGAAGAAGTCACTTACCAAGAATATTCTAATTTGGTTGAGAATTTAAGAAAACAGCAAGAACAGGCGGGTCAAACTATAGATGAATCACAGATGGATTTCTTCAGAGATCAGGTTTGGGATTATCTTGTAATTCAAAAACTGAAAGCAAAAAAAATTAAAGAGTTCGGAATTGTGGTTACCGACGATGAGATCAGAAACATCGTCTTCGGTCCGAATCCTCCGCAGCAGCTTACACAGCAGTTCAAGGATTCCACCGGCAATTTCAACAGACAGGCTTACGAAGCCGCGTTGAGAGATCCCCGCAATAAAGAGTATATACTTCTTCTGGAAGACCAGATAAGAAGCCAACTGCTCGAACAGAAACTTCAAAGCTATGTTTCCGCCTCTGTTACTGTGAGCGACGCAGAAGCTAAGGATCAGTATTACAAACAGTATATTAAAATGAAATCCGATTTCGTGATGATCAATTCTGCCGCCATTCCGGATGCCGATGTTAAAGTCACCGATGCCGATGTGAAAAAATATTACGACGAACACCCGGATCAGTTCCAGCAGGTTGCTTCAAGAAAACTGAAGTACGTTCTCTTCAAGAAAGAAGCTACGCATGATGATTCATTATCCATCAGAAAAAATCTTGAAGCCATTGCCGCCAAAATTAAAAACGATACCACTTCATTCAAAAGTTTTGTGGAGATATATTCGGAACGCCCTTACTCAAAAGATACTGTCGCATTATCCACACTTCCTCAGGAAGCGCGCGATCTTCTTGTTAAAGGCACCGCCGGACAGGTTTACGGACCGGTTGCAACATACGAAGGATATGTCATTTACAAATTGGTGAATAAAGTTAAATCTAAAAATGAACAGGTTAGAGCTTCCCACATCCTCGTCCGTTCGACGGGAGATGATAAGGCGGATCTTCAGAAAGCCAATGATCTCTACAATCAGCTTATGAAGGGAGCCGACTTTGCAAAACTCGCCAGAGAAAAATCCGATGACGGAAGCAAAGTTCAGGGAGGAGATTTGGGATGGGCCGGCAAAGGTCAGTGGGTTAAGCCTTTCGAAGATGCCTGCTTCAACGGAAAGATCGGCGTTATACAGAAACCGGTTAAGACTCAGTTCGGTTACCATATAATTAAAGTAACTGACCGCGCTAATCAGGATTTCGTTGTTGAGAGAATCGTTAATAAAATTCAGCCGTCCGGCTCCACAGCAGATAAACTTTATCAGGACGCGCAGGATTTTTCATACATCGCAAAGAAGGATGGATTTGAATCCGAAGCTAAAATGATGAAATATTCTGTCATTGAAACTCCTTCATTCGAAGAAGAAGCACAGGGAATACCGGGCGTGGGAGTGAACAGAGCGCTCGTTAAATTCGCGTTCGATAAGAGCGTAGGAGAGATCAGCGACGTCTTCAGAGTTCAGGCCGGTTATGTTGTGGTTATGATTTCGGATGCTGCAAAAGCTGGAATGAAAAACTTCGATGAAGTTAAAGCGCAGGCAAAAAATATTGTCATCCAGAAAATGAAAATGGAAAAAGCTTTATCCATCGCAAAAGAGATCCGTGCCAAGTTGGGCGATAACGGAGACGGCAATGCTGCAAAAACAGTTTGGGCCGCCGCAAGAGTGGATACTACTTCTGAATATACTTCATTCGGAAATATTCCAACCATCGGCCGCGAGTTTGCATTCAGCGATTATTCCCTTACAGGGCAATTGAATAAATGGTCTCAGCCGGTTAAAGGAAATTCGAATGTTTATCTCATCAAAGTTAAATCGAGAACAACATTTGATCCCGCGGCTTTCAATGCTCAGAAGCCGGAAATTATGAAGCAGCTTCTTCTGTCGAAGAAAAGCAACTACTACAATCAATGGCTGATGAATCTGAAAAAAGATACGGACGTTGTTGATAACCGCTATCTGTTCTTCAGATAAAAAAAATATTTTCTCTGAGAGCCGTTCTTTTAATAAAGGACGGCTTTTTTTTTATCCGCAAACAGCCTCTCTCTCTTAATCCGGATCCCTTAAGCCGCGAAATAATATTTAATAAATATCCTCTCTGTTTAATTATATTGCAGTCGAAATAGAAATCATTTGCCGCTTTTTATGAAAGAGAAGAGAATTTATTTAACCGGATTTATGACGAGCGGCAAAAGCACGATTGGGCCTATACTTGCAAATGTTCTTGGTCTGGAATTTTTTGATCTGGACAAAGTGATAGAAGAGAGGGAGGGATGTTCGATTGTGGAAATTTTTGAAGGGAAAGGGGAATCATATTTCAGAAATATCGAACTGAGCACTCTCAAAAAATTGACGGAGCTGGAAAGCGTTGTAATCTCGCTCGGGGGAGGCACGCTTACCGACAGATCAAATTTTAATCTGCTGAATTCGACCGGTTTGATAGTTTATCTTAAAGTCTCGCCTGATAATCTCTACAAGAGACTGAAAAACAAAACTGACCGGCCTCTGTTCCGGGATCTGGTTCTGGAAGGAAAGAAGGAGGAAGATTTTCTGATAAGAATAAAAGAAATGCTCGAAAAAAGAAAAGAGTTTTACGAAAAAGCCGATCTGATAATCGATACGGATCTTCAGCCGATCGGCAGAACCGTAGATAAGATTGCAAAAAAAATTTTGGTGATGCTGAATGAAAAAAATTGAAATTAATATACCGGGGAATAAGTATCCCGTTTTTATCGGACAAAACGCGTTCGATTCGCTGACTAAAGTTCTCCGTTCAAAAAAAATGTATAAGAGCATTTTTCTGATTGTGGATTCCGCTATAATGAATCTGCACCGGGAGGATATTACCAGATTCACGTCCAACTATGCGGGCAAAGTATGCATATACGAATATTTTGCAAAAGAGCATCATAAGAATTTCGAATCGCTTCAGAAAATATTTCATAATCTTCTGGATAAGGAATTCGGCAAAGACACGGTTATAATCGCCGTAGGGGGCGGTATAACGGGAGACATCGCGGGATTTTCGGCATCCTCTTTCATGCGGGGCGTTTCGTATGTGCAGGTTGCAACCACACTTTTAGCCGCAGTGGACAGCTCCGTGGGCGGCAAGACCGGCATAAATTTTAACGAAACGAAAAATACAATCGGCTCTATCTATCAGCCGGAATTTGTTCTTGTCGACACTGCGTTCCTTAGAACGCTTCCTGAAGAGGAAGTCATCTGCGGAATAGGCGAGATACTTAAATATGCTTTCCTGATAGACCAGAAATTTTTTACCGTGCTGAAGAATAATTTTTCAAAGCTTCATAAAGTTGAACACACTTTCATTACAAAAGTCATAGAAACCTGCATACTATTCAAGGGGGACGTTGTTGCGCAGGATGAAAAAGAGAACGGCCTTAGAAAGATTCTGAATTTCGGACACACTTTCGCCCATGCGATAGAGATTGAACAGAATCATCAGATCAAACACGGACAGGCTGTAACAGTCGGAATTTTATGCGCGCTGGATCTTTCGAGGCGGCTCGGCTTTTTAGAGGAGAAGCTACATTCGGAAATGATTAAACTTCCTCTGATGCTCAGAGACAAGATCCGCGTGAAAAAATTTGACACCGAAAAAATTTACGATATAATGAAACGCGATAAAAAAAGCCGGGATCAGAAAATTAAATTCGTTCTGCTTAACGATTACGGCAAGCTGATAGTGGATGCGGAAGCAACCAGGGAAGAAGTATTCCAGTCCATCACAAAGGGAATGAGTCATTTTCTCCCTTATTAATGAGATTGAAAAATCAGATGAGAATAAAAAATTTCTTATTCCTTTTTTGTTTTCTTTTTGCCGCAGCTTCCTCCTTTCCGCAGATTGAAAGGGAAACCAGAGCTGTCTGGATAGCAACTAATTTCCATCTTGACTGGCCCCCCCAAACTCTTAATCAGGAAAAACAAAAAAAAGCACTCACCGAAATCCTGGACAATATAAAATCAAAAAATCTCAATACGGTATATTTTCAGGTGAGAAGCAACGGAACGGTTCTTTTCAAGTCGTCGTTTGATCCGTTCTCCTCTTACATAACCGGAGAATTGAACGGCAACGCTTCGTACGATCCGCTTCAATTCGCCGTTGAAGAAGCGCATAAGCGGGGATTGGAAATTCATGCATGGGTTAATGTGGTAAGATGCTTCAACGGCACTGAATCAAAAGTCCTCAACAATCCGAATCATATCTCCAAAAGAAAACCGGAATGGGTTGTGGAAGACGTGCGCGACGGACAGAGAAGTTTGTGGCTGGATCCGGGACTGCCGGAAGTGAGAGAATATCTTTCCGATATGATTGCCGAGATGGTCCGGAATTATGATATAGACGGAGTTCATCTGGATTATATACGGTATCCGGGCAAAAATTTTGACGATGAATTTTCATACAGCGTTCACGGCGCGGGATTATCAAGGGATGAATTCCGAAGAAAAAATATTACCGACCTGGTTGAACTGATAAACAAAAAAATCAGGGCGGTTAAGCATTATATCAAACTCGGCGCCGCTCCCATCGGGATCTATAAAAATAATATCGGCACTACGGGCTGGGAGGGATATTACGAAGTCTATCAGGATTCGCGCGAATGGCTGAAACGCGGAATAGTGGATTATCTTGCCCCGCAGATCTACTGGGGATTCCAGGACAATCCCCGCTTTGCGCTTGTTGCCAAAGACTGGCAGGAGAATTCGAGCGGCAGAAGTATTGTGCTCGGAATTGGAGCTTATAAACCTTCCGTTAAACCCGACATGGACCGGATGATTCAGTTTGCGCGTTCTATAAACGCAAACGGAGTTTCATTTTTCCGTTATGAAAATATTAAAGATGTTCACTTCGCGCCTTTTAACTATAAAACCTATCCCGCTTCAATGCCGTGGCTCGACGGAATTTATCCCGATCCTCCTTCCGAACTTGCAATCCGGAAAACAGGTACGCAGGAGAATTCATACTCTCTTTCCTGGAGATCCGTTGCGATGAAATCGCAAAGCGATACTCTAAGATATATAGCTCTCTACAATCTGCCTGCAAGCAATTCCGAACTTCTTTCGGATTATCTGTTCGATGTTATTCCCGCCGAGCTCTCTTCTGTTAATATTGCAATAGATAAACCCAAAAGGGTAAACTACTTTTTCACGCTTAAATCCGTAAGCAAGCTGTGGAATGAAAGCATAGAGTCTTCCAACGTTGTAAGCGTGAAAATGGGCGAATTGTATGATATATCTAAGCTGGACGATTATACTGATAAACCCGCTTTGCTTAAAGAGGAGAAGAGACCGCTTCAGATTCTGCTCCACGCCAAGGAAAAAGAAAAAATTCAAGTCTCGGTTTTGACTGATGACGGCAAAGAGATCAGTCTGACGGAAAATATTCTGCCGGGAAAAAATGTGGTTTCACTTCCTCCCAAAATCGAACAATTTAAATCTATAAACATTCTCTGTAAATCATCAGGAAGAAGATTTGAACTGAAGCAATAAATCTCTTTAACTTGCGGTCACAAAAAAACAATTAAAAGAAAAATATATGAGCAGAAAAAAACAGTCCCAAAATGTGCCCGCCCAGAAAAAAAGCATCTGGATGCAGATAACAGTTATAATAATACTCATCGCCTTTGCGGCATATTTTATTTTCTCGAGCATTTTAAACACGCCTAAGCAGGTTAATCCCGATCTGGAAAAAGCCATGAATAATAAAACAGCGTATTCCTTCGTCCGTCAGGGAGATGTGTCATTCACAAATTCGAAAGGAGAGTTCTTAAAAAGAATTGATGTGGAAATTGCGGATGATAATTCAAAAAGGGAATTGGGGTTGATGTTCCGAGACAAGATGGAGGAAGACCAGGGAATGCTTTTTCTTTTCGACCGGGAAGATATGCAGTCATTCTGGATGAAGAATACAATCCTTCCGCTCGATATTATTTATGTGAATTCAAAAATGGAGATAGTGAAAATTTACCGGAATGCGGAGCCTTACTCAGAGACATCGCTCCCTTCCGGAAAACCGTCTCAATATGTGGTTGAAGTGAACGGAGGATACTGCGATAAGTTCGGAATCAAAGAGGGGGATAAAATAGTTTGGAGAAGAGAATAAAAAAAAGGCCGGTTTACACCGGCCTTTTTTTTGTATCATTTTATTTTCTCTTCTTAACGGATTTTTTAACTGCTTTCTTGACCGCCTTTTTTACAACCTTCTTTGCAGCCGCTTTTTTCTTCACCGGTTTAACTTTTTTTACTGCTTTCTTCTTTGAGACAGGTTTAACTTTCTTTGCTGCAGCCTTTTTGGTTTTCTTAACGGCAGCTTTCTTTACTTTTTTAGCTGCGGCTTTCTTAACCGGTTTGCCTGCTGCTTTCTTTGCTTTTTTAACCTGACTCTTTTTCTGTTTTGACGCTATCAGATTTAAAGCGCCGCCTGCTCTGAACCAGTCGACCTGTCCTGCGTTAAATGAATGGTTAAGCAGAATTTGGTCTACTGTCCCATCGCTGTGTTTTACCGTCAACTGAAGCGGTTTCTCAGGAGCTAATTTTGCAAGTCCGGTTATTGTTAATCTGTCGTCTTCCTGAATCTTATTGTAATCTTCCGGGTTTGCGAATGTAAGTGGAAGCATTCCCTGTTTTTTAAGATTGGTCTCGTGAATTCTCGCAAAGCTCTTTGCAATGATCGCCTTGCCGCCGAGGAATCTCGGTTCCATTGCAGCATGCTCGCGCGAAGAACCTTCGCCGTAATTTTCGTCGCCTATCACAATCCAGCCGATAGATCTGGCTTTATAATCGCGGGCCACTTCATGTACAGCGGCATAAGCGCCTGTGAACTGATTCTTTGCTTGGCCGGCATTGCCGTTGAAAGCGTTGATTGCGCCGAGGAACATATTTTTTGAAATGCTGTCGAGATGTCCGCGGAATCTTAACCATGCGCCGGCCGGAGAAATATGATCCGTTGTGCATTTCCCTTTTACTTTAAGAAGAAGCGGAAGATCTATAAAATCTTTGCCGTCCCACTTTTTAAACGGTTCCATGAACTGGAGGCGTTCGCTTGTAGGATCGATTATAACTTCTGTTTTAAATCCGTCTTTTGAAGGCGCGATGAATCCTTCCGTATCTTTTTCAAATCCTCTAAGAGGAAGTTCATCTCCGTAAGGAGAATCGAGTTTAACCTGCTCTCCGTTTGCGTTAACAAGGTAATCCGTTTCCGGATCGAAAGACAAGCTTCCTGCGATTGCAAGCGCGGTTACAATTTCCGGACTTGCTACAAAAGAGTAAGTCTCAGGATTGTTGTCGTTACGTTTTGCAAAATTTCTGTTGAAAGAGTTTACGATTGTATTTCTGTCACCGGTTTTAATATCCATTCTTTTCCACATGCCGATGCACGGTCCGCATGCGTTAGCCATTACTGTTCCGCCGAACTCGGTTAATGTTTGAAGCTGTCCGTCTCTTTCGATTGTGGCGCGCACCTGTTCGGAGCCGGGAGTGATAATGAACTGAGCTTTTGCCTTCAGTCCTTTTGATATTGCCTGGCGCGCAATATTTGCGGAACGGTCTATATCTTCATAGCTGGAGTTTGTACAGCTTCCGATGAGAGCGGCGCTGATTTTTTCAGGAAAATTATTTTCAACGAGCGCATTTTTCATTCCTGATACTTTCCATGCGCGGTCGGGAGTGAATGGTCCGTTGATGTGCGGTTCAAGTTCCGACAGATTGATCTCGATCAGTTCGTCGAAATATTTTTCCGGATTTTCATAAACATCGTCATCGGCTCTCAGCAGGGAAGCATTTTTTCTTGCGAGTTCAGCCACATCCGCGCGGTCTGTTTTTTCCAGATATGCAGCCATCTTTTCATCGAACGGGAAGAGGGAAGTTGTTGCGCCGATTTCAGCACCCATGTTGCAGATTGTTCCTTTACCTGTGCAGGAAATTGAATGAGCTCCTTCGCCGAAATATTCAACTATAGAACCGGTTCCCCCTTTTACTGTAAGAATGCCGGCAACTTTAAGAATAACATCTTTGGGAGAAGTCCAGCCGGAAAGTTTTCCTGTTAATTTAATGCCGATAAGTTTGGGCCATTTAAGTTCCCACGGCATTCCGGCCATAACATCCACAACATCTGCGCCGCCCACGCCGATAGCAATCATTCCAAGTCCGCCTGCATTCGGAGTGTGGGAATCGGATCCGATCATCATTCCGCCGGGGAATGCGTAATTTTCCAATATAACCTGATGAATAATTCCCGCGCCCGGTTTCCAGAATCCGACTCCGTATTTGCGGGAGATGCTCTCCAGAAAGTCATACACTTCACGGTTCTCATCCTTTGCGCGTGCAAGATCTTCATCCGAACCTGTCTGGGCTACGATTAAATGGTCGCAGTGTGCAGTTGCGGGCACTGCTGTTTCTTTTCTTCCTGCGTGCATAAACTGAAGCAGGGCCATCTGGGCTGTAGCATCCTGCATTGCAACTCTGTCCGGACCGAAATCCGCAAATTCTTTCCCTCTTGCCAGCGGTCTTGAGGCAGGATTCCATAAATGAGCATAAAGAATTTTCTCCGCGTAGGTCATCGGTCTGCCCACTACTTTGCGTGCGCGGTTTACTCTATCTTCAAAACCGGCGTAAACTTTTTTAATCATGTCAATGTTTGCTGTCATTTGTTTCCTCATCTGTTAAATAATCACTGCAAAGATAAAAAAAATCGGACTGATTCTGCCAGTGTAGATACAAGAGAAACAGCAAGGGTGAAATCATTTCCGCTGATAAAATCTGTCACGCGACCGATGGTTTATGAAACCATGCTGAGTGCGATTCTTTCTTTTGCGATATCGACTTTTAAAACGGTAACCTCAATAATATCCCCCACCTTTAGAAGGTCGAGCGGATTCTTAACGTATCTGTTGGCAATCTGTGATATATGCAAAAGCCCGTCCTGCTTAACGCCTATATCTACAAATGCGCCGAAGTCTACCACGTTCCTCACCGTGCCTTTCAATTTTATTCCCTCCGAGAGGTCTTCAATTTTAAGCACATCGCTTCTCAGAATCGGCTTTGGGAGTTCTTCTCTCGGATCGCGTCCGGGTTTCTTAAGATTTTCGAGAATATCGATTAAGGTAGGTTCGCCTATTCCAATCTGTTCGGCAATCTTTTTCGTCCCTTTGTTCTTTACAAACAGCTCAACGAGATTTCCTTTCTCGTTTATATGTGTGGCCGATAGCTCGCACAAATTAAGAAGTTTTGTAGTTGCCTGGTAAGATTCGGGATGAATGAAAGTATTGTCCAGAGGATTTTCCGCGTTCGGAATTTTCAGAAATCCCGCGCACTGCTCAAATATTTTTTCTCCCATACCGGAGACTTCCAAAAGCTCCTGTCTGTTTTTAAATCTTCCCTTTTTTTCTCTGTGCTTTACCACATTGGTCGCAATTCTTTTGTTAAGACCGGACACATAAGTAAGAAGCGGAGCGGATGCGGTATTAAGATCAACTCCCACATAGTTAACGCAGCTTACTACAACATCGTCAAGTTTTTTATGAAGCAGCTTCTGATCTACGTCATGCTGGTACAGACCTACGCCGATTGATTTTGGATCTATCTTAACCAGTTCGGCAAGGGGATCAAGGGCGCGTCTTGCGATAGAAATATTTCCCCGCTGGCTTGCCTCAAGCTCCGGAAATTCTTCCTTGGCTATCGGGCTTGCGGAATAAACGGATGCGCCCGCTTCGCTCACAATTAAATAACGGCATTTTAATTTGTTCTCTTTGATCAGATCCGCAACCAGCAGTTCTGTTTCCCGGCTCGCGGTCCCGTTTCCGATTGCTATCAGTTCAATCTGATAACGGTTAACGAGTTCGAGCAGAATTTTTTTGGAATCCGCAGTTCTGCTTTGCGGAGGATGAGGATAGATTGTGATTCCTTCTATATATTTTCCGGTAGTATCTATCACGGCGAGTTTTGAGCCGGAATAAAATCCCGGATCGATGCCGAGAATATTTTTGCCGCTTATGGGAGGCTGAAGCAGAAGCTGGCGCAGATTTGACGCGAAAATTTCCACCGCGTGCAGATCCGCCGCTTCGCTAAGCTGATTGCGCACTTCCCGCTCGATTGAAGGATAGATAAGGCGGGTAAAAGAATCATCCACAGTTTCATTGAGAATCTCTTCAAACACGGATTCGTCGTAAGAAAAATATTCTTCCGAAATTGTTTTAAGGATGCCCGGTTTGTCAAAGCTCAATATAACTTTAAGGAAAGATTCTTTTTCGCCCCGGTTAAGAGCGAGCAGTTGATACGGTTTTATTTTATTAAGAGAGATGGAAAAATTATGATATACTTCGTAAACATCTTTTTTGTTCGGGGCGGAATCCTCTTTTCTTTTCTCCGCTTTTGAAGAAACGATCAATGCGCTGTTCAGTAAAAATTCGCGTGCGGCCTGTCTTACTTCCGCTGTTTCGCTTATCATCTCCGCTATAATATCTTTTGCGCCCTGCAGCGCTTCCTCTTTGCTGTTAACGCCCAGTGATTCATTTACATACTGCAAAAGTATCTCGTCGAAATCTTTTTTGAAATTCGGATTCTCGAGTATAAAAAGTGCAAGCGGTTCAAGCCCTTTTGCCTTTGCAATTGTGCCCCGTGTTTTTCTCTTCGGTTTGTAAGGCAGATAAAGATCTTCCACTTCCTGAAGTTTTACAGAAGCCAGGATTTTATCTCTCAGTTCATCAGTAAGCTTTCCCTGCTCTTCAATGCTTTTGAGCACGGTCTGTTTTCTTTCTTCAAGAATTGTAAGGTAGCTTAACCGGTCTTCTATCTGTCTGAGGTAATCTTCATCAAGTCCGCCTGTTCGTTCTTTTCTGTAACGCGCAACAAAAGGTACGGTTGCGCCTTCGGCAAACAAACCTACAACTTCTAATACCTGTTTTTCCTGAATGTTAAGTTCTTTGGCAATAAATAGGGGGATGTTCATAATTTATCCGGATTTTTGGAAGAGCAAATCAATACTAATCAAAATAAAAATTCCACTTGAAAATAAGCGCGTGCTTTCTTAAGAAAAAAATAAAACGGGCAAAAATTATTTGCCGTAGAGCTGAGACTCCACAAGTTCGCAGATAATATGTGCTACTGTGATGTGCCCTTCCTGAATGCGCTGAGTACTTGAGGAGGGGATAACGATGGGAAGATCGACCGACTCTTTCAGTTTGCCCCCGTTTCCGCCCAGGAATCCCACTGTAAACATTTTTTTCTCGCGGGCTTTATCCACGGCTTTAATAATATTGGCAGAATTGCCGCTTGTTGAAATAGCGATCAGAACGTCTCCCTGATTTCCCAGTCCTTCAACGTTGCGCGCAAAAACATTTTCGAATCCGATGTCGTTTCCGCCGGCGGTAAGATTGGATGTATCTGTGGTGAGTGCAATCGCGGGCAGGGCAGGGCGGTTTAAATTATGGTTCAGACGGATCATAAATTCCGCCGCAATATGCTGGCTGTCGGCAGCGCTTCCTCCGTTGCCGCAGAGCAAAAGTTTTTTACCGCTTTTGAAAGAATCGGATATAGCCTGGACAGCCACAAGAATTTCGGCCTTGCAGCTTTTCTCGATTTTCAGCTTTACTTCGCTGCTCTCTCTAAGTGAATCCGAGATGAATTTTTCTTTGTCCACTATATCCTCCTTTCGAAATACAATTCTAAAATAGTAAAGTTTGATCTTTTTCACCCAATAATTATAAATAAGAAAATTCAATTGTTCCTAAATCCTACATTCACTAAGTTTGCCCTAAACTTTCCATAATACAAACGAGCCCGCTATGAAAAGAAATACCATTTTTTGGATTCTGGCTGTAGTCATTACACTTGTCTCAGTCGTTTATCAGAGGGTTACGGGTCCAACTTATCCTTTGCACGGAAAAGTGAACCTGGACGGAAAAGAGATTTCTTATAAGCTGGAAAGAAGCCATAGTTCCAGCAGCAATTATCTGATTGAAATAAATACCGGCGATCCTCTCATTCATGGCGCGCTCCATTTCAGAAAATTCAATACGCAGGATGAGTTCACTTCAGTAAGTATGCAGGGGAAAGAAGTTTTGACTGCGGAACTTCCCAAACAGGCGCGTTTGGAAAAACTGGAATATTATATTTCTCTCTCCAAAGACGCTGCGAGCATAAAAATTCCTGAAGCAAATAACATAATAATCCGCTTCAAAGATGATGTTCCGATCTATATTTTTATTCCCCACGTCTTTGCGATGTTCTTCGCAATGCTTCTATCCAATAGAACCGGATTGGAATTTTTCAATAAAGAACCAAATCTTAAAAAATTATCGATATGGACAATTATTATTCTCTTCATCGGCGGCTTTCCGCTGGGATTCGCGATGAACGGATTCGCGTTCGGAGAGATGTGGGGCGGCTGGCCTTTCGGTCATGACGTAACAGACAACAAAACACAGGTAGCATTTATTGTATGGCTCTTTGCTTTTTTTATGATAATAAAAAATAAAAAACCGGCACTCTGGGCTCTTATTGCCGCGATTGTATTATTGATCGTTTACAGCATACCACACAGTATTTAATGATTCCGCGCGTAAATGTTTATGCAAATTCCGGAATCGAAAAATAAAATCGGCCCTTTTTTAAATTCCTAAATTTTAGGAGATAAGAATGAGTTCAAACGAAAAATCTGCTAACGGCACTCTGCCTTCAAACGCGTACACCGAATTGAAACCGGGAGAAGAATATGTTCCGATAATGTCTCCTCATATTTCCTTTCCGGAAGTAACCCCTTATTCCGTGATCACGGGAATTTTTATGGCTGTCATTTTTTCTGCGGCAGCCGCATATCTTGGTTTAAAAGTTGGACAGGTATTCGAAGCCGCAATTCCGATTGCGATTCTTGCGGTCGGTTTGACTACACTGCTCGGGAAGAAAGGGGGCATGGGTCAGAATGTGATCATACAGTCGATAGGATCATCTTCCGGCGCAATTGTAGCCGGCGCAATATTCACATTACCCGGGATCTACATTCTTGGTTTACACGCCACATTTTTCCAGATGTTCTTTGCTTCCATGCTCGGCGGATTTTTAGGAATATTATTCCTTGTTCCGTTCAGAAAATATTTTGTGTCTGAAATGCACGGCAAGCTGCCGTTTCCGGAAGGAACAGCCACAACAGAAATTTTAGTCGCGGGCGAAAAAGGGGGAAACCAGGCGCTGATTCTTGTAGTGAGCGGTCTGATAGGCGGTATCTATGATTTTCTGGTCGCAACATTCGGAACCTGGTCGGAAGTATTCACATCGAGAGTTATCGGCGTTGGACAAGTGCTGGCGGATAAATTTAAGCTGGTATTCAGGCTCAACACAAGCGCTGCGGTTGTAGGATTGGGCTATGTAATCGGTCTTAAATATTCAATGATAATCGTGGCGGGTTCATTTTTATCATGGCTGGTTTTAGTGCCGGTGATATCGTATTTCGGCGCTGATCTTACCGTGACTGTCGGATCCGGGGTTCAGTTGCTTATTAAGGATATGTCCGCAGAACTTATCTTCAGAAATTATGTGCGCCACATTGGTATCGGCGCGATAGCAATGGCCGGGTTTATTGGAATAATAAGATCGTCTTCCGTTATCCGCTCGGCAATCTCTCTTGCGGTAAAAGAAATCTTAGGCGGAAAAAATGTAGAGAACAACGCACTCAGAACACAGCGCGATCTTTCAATGAAAATAATTGTCGTAGGAATAATTTTTACTGCAATCGTAATCTTTCTCTTCTTCATGTTCGGAGTTGTATTTAATCTAGCCCATGCATTAGTCGGTCTTGCCATCGTGATGATAATGTCATTCCTCTTTACAACCGTCGCCGCAAATGCAATTGCAATAACCGGCAACAATCCGGTTTCCGGAATGACCCTTATGACTTTGGTTCTCTCTTCAATAATTCTGGTCTCGGTCGGAT